>JAUNFZ010000025.1 GCA_030524785.1 Eubacteriales bacterium | reverse complement strand
AGCGGTTTGCTTGTATAGTGGGAGAAATCGCCATATATCGCAATTTTTCCGCCGTAGTTGATATATTTTTGAAGAATTTCTCCCGCTAAACCGCTGCTTAAAACAAAGAAATCTTCGGTTATTAGTTTTTTATCCACGACGATATACTTCGTGCCTGCTTCATATTTGGCAGACATAAGCAAATCAAGCGCAGAATCGACATTCACAATTACCGGACTGTCGCTTGAAACAATGGCAACAATATCGCCGCCGCAATCAATTTTTTCAAACTTCATGCCTGTACCTCTCTTTCTATGAATTGCAGACAAAATCCCGCATTACCGCCAAATCAATAGCAAAACCAACCGGACAGGAGGGTTACGGCAATGATGGTCCCAGGGCTAAGGCTGTAAGCATCCGATTTCAAAAAATAAAAAATTTTAAAGTTTTGAAAGTAAATTCTTGCATATACTATTTACAGGCAGTATAATAAGGATAGTAAGGCGGTTTCGAAAAATGAAAAAAATTTAACTTTTGAAAGAGGGCGGCTGTATGAAAACAATTATGAGAACGCAGTACCTGAACAGGATCATTGAATTAAACGGTACTCCTGATATAAAAATCATCACAGGTATTCGCCGCAGCGGTAAATCAAAACTGATGCAGACATATATTGAGTACCTGAAAAACCATTTTGAAAACATCAATATCATCTTCATTGATTTTATGGACTTGGCATATGAAGAGCTCAAAGAATACCATGCGTTACACGCTTATGTGGAAGAACATTATCAGGAAGGAAAAACAAATTATCTTTTCGTGGATGAGGTTCAGATGTGTCCCAGGTTTGAACTGGCAATCAACAGCTTTTACTCCAAGGGCAAATACGATATCTATATAACCGGTTCAAATGCTTTTCTGCTAAGTGCAGATCTGGCAACGCTGTTTACGGGACGCTATATCGAGATCCATGTGTTCCCATTCAGTTTTCAGGAATATTGTCAGTATTATGATAATGTTGATGACAAAGACAAGCTCTTTGAGGATTATTCCATCAAAGGCGGTTTAGCAGGTTCTTATGCTTACAGAACGGAAAAAGACAGAACAAACTATATCAAAGAAGTCTATGAAACCATTGTCACGAGAGATTTGGTGCAGAAGTATGCTCTGCCGGACACTTTGGTTTTGCAGAGATTGAGTGAGTTCCTGATGGATAACATCAGCAATCTGACTTCTCCGAATAAGATCAGTCAGTTGTTGACAGCGAATGAGACTTCAACTAATCATGTGACTATTGGCAGGTATATTAAATATTTGTGCAATGCGTTCGTGTTCTATGATATTAAACGCTACGATATTCGGGGAAAGAAATATCTGGAGACCTCTGAAAAGTTCTATCTCTGTGACAGCGGTATCCGATATGCAATCCTTGGAAGCAGAAATATGGATTACGGCAGAGTTTACGAGAACATAGTCTGTATTGAACTTCTTCGCCGTGGATACGAGGTCTATGTCGGAAAGCTGTATCAAAAGGAAATTGATTTCGTAGCACAAAGAGGAAGCGAAAAAATTTATATCCAGGTAAGCGATAACATCTCCAGCAAGGAGACTTTTGAACGTGAGGTATCTCCATTACTTCAGATCCGTGATGCTTACCCGAAGATGATGATTGCCAGAACAAGGCATCCGAAATATAGTTATGAAGGAGTTGAAATTTTCGATATAGCTGATTGGTTATCCACAGAAACAGCGAAGTTGCTGTACGCATAGAAACAGGTTTTACTGAATCGTTTTACTGTATAGGAGGCACTTTAGCGGAACACGTTTATTTTTCAGGTCAATGACTATATCCCGTTCCTGTGAGCGTGTAAAGCCCCTATGCTCATAGAATTGATAAGTACAGGCGTTATCTGTATAAAGATAAATCAGCTTTCCTTTTTCGCTTGCTTCAAGAGCAGAGAGCAGAGCTGTCCCGATACCTTTAATTTTACAATACGGGTCTGCCGCAAGGAAAACAATTTCCCCATCCGGCGTGTTTGTCCGGCAAAAAGAGCTGAACATTTCCTGATTTGCCTTATCATACGCCCCAACGCCTTCCCCGGCGGCAATATGTTGTAAAATGTCAAATATCCGCACAAATAAGGTACGCCAAAAGCTGCAGTATGGTTTTGCTTCCCCATTTATATCAGCAAGCAGGACGCCGACAAATTTACCGTCCGCATACGCTCCGTAAACTTTTGTAGCCCTGTTTAATTCCATGTGCCAGAAATATTTGCTGTATAAGTCAAGGATAAAGCCCTTATCCAAGTACCAGTTTAAGTGCATACCGTCAATGGCAAACTGCTGCGCTTTTTTGTAATCCTGTTTTCGAATTTCCCCTATGCAAATCATACGTTTGCTTCTATAACCCCCTATACTTCGTCTGCCGCTTCCAGATACGACAGCGCCCTTTTATACTTTTCACACCGCTCATAATCCCTGGCCGTGGGATTTGGTATCCGCGAAAGCTGCAGGTTATGCCGGATATCGGAAATTTTTACAGCCCTGGCCATCGGGTTTTTTTTCACCAGATAAATATAGTCTGCGTAAGACAGGGAATCGCCCTTTTTATGGGTCAGCACGCAGACGGCTTCCACCAGCTCCTGGGGAATCCCGGACGCCAGCAGATCCTTTGCCGTCAGATCACTGTCCTCCAGCACATCATGCAGCACCCCCACAATTTTCAGCTTCTTTTCCGCAAGGCCTGCCGCTACCGCCAGAGGATGGTCGATATACGGATTGCCTCCTTTATCCCTCTGTCCTTCATGGGCACGGACCGCAATTTCTACCGCACATTCAAATAATCTGTCAAGCTCGTCCATAACTCCTGTAGATCTCCCATAATGATGTGTGATTTTCCTTCGCTGCTTTTACCGCACTTTCATATTCAGGATAAATGCGGCTTTCATTTTCCAGAAATACCTGCTTCGCTTCCAGCTTTCCATAAGGCGTTGCAACCCACACGCGCTCTCTTTCTAAAATGCTTCGGCTCTCTCTGCGTTTTCGAATCCCGATGGTTGTAGTATGCTGAAATATCAGCGTTTCCATTCGGCTGCCATCCTCAGGTTTTGCCAGCACGGTAAGCCGGTAGGCCGGACGGTTCTTTTTCATAAACACCGGCGTACAGCAAACATCCAAGGCCCCGGCCTCCAGAAGTTTTTCCATGGCACAGCCCAGCATTTCTCCTGTGCAGTCGTCGATATTTGCTTCCAGCACCTCTATTTCATCGTGCATCACACTGCCCGGGTTCTTGCCTGTTTCACCGCGCATCACGCTATCCGGGCTCTTGCCTGTTTCACCATACATCACGCCGCCCAGGCTCTTGTCTTCTTTCCCGGAGCATACCGTTTCCCCACTCCAGGCTGTTCCCTCATACACCTTCAGTACATTTGGTATAACCAGATTCTTTGTGCCTGCTCCCCAGCCGATTCCAGACAATTTCATCTGCGGCATGGTTCCAAATTCCTGAGCCAGTTCTGCGATAATTGCCGCCCCTGTAGGCGTCACCAGCTCTCCCTCCACATCGATCTGACGCATTGGTACTTCTGCCGCTGCGAGAATTTCAGATGTAGCAGGCACAGGCACGGAAAGGGTTCCATGCTGACAGTTCACATATCCATGCCCTTCGCAGACCGGCGAAGCATAGATTTTTTCCGGCTGTATCATATTAATCAGGACAGCGCATCCCACAATATCCACAATGGAATCCACGGCGCCTACCTCGTGAAAATGTACTTCCTCCACAGACTTTCCGTGTACTTTGGCCTCCGCCTTTGCCACCCTTTCAAAAATTCTCAGAGAAAGCTCTTTTACATTTCCATCCAGATCGCTTTCGCCGATAATTTTTCGTATATCTCCAAAGGTGCGGTGGGACATGCCGTCGTCATGTTCATGGTGATGCCCACAGCCGGGGCCGTCCTCCTGCCCGTGATGGTGCTCATGGCAGGGATCGTTCTCCTGTCCGTGATGGTGCCCGTGGCTGAGATCGTTCTCCTGTCCGTGATGATGCTCATGGCCCGGGCCGTCCTCCTGCGCTTCGCCGTTTACATGCACCTTCACATGCTTTGCCCGGATACCGTTTTTCTGGGTTTCCTCCACAGTAATATGATATCCGTCCACGTGCAGTTTTTGAAGTTCCTCCAGAAACCGCTTCTCATCCGCACCTAAATCCAGCAGCGCCCCAAGCGTCATATCGCCGCTGATACCCGAAGCACAATCAAAATATAATATTTTTCCGTTCAATCTGTTTCCTCCCGATCGTATCGCCCTGCCCTTTACCGCGGCGGAAGGCTGCGTTTTCCCGCCAGGCAGTTAATGCTGTGGGCCATATACCCCGCCCCGAATCCATTGTCTATGTTCACCACACTGATTCCGCTGGCGCAGCTGTTAAGCATAGCCAGAAGGGCCGCCACACCGCCAAAGCTGGCGCCGTACCCCACGGAGGTGGGAACGGCGATAACCGGCTTGTCCGTCAACCCGCCGATCACCGAGGCCAGCGCTCCTTCCATACCGGCCACTGCAATCACCACGTTTGCCTTTGACAGCACGTCCATTTTCGACAGAAGCCTGTGAATACCGGCCACGCCCACATCATAGAGTTCCTCCACCTCGTTGCCAAGAAAACGGGCTGTCAGCGCTGCCTCCCGGGCCACCGGCAGATCGGAGGTCCCTGCGCACGCCACCAGAATCATTCCGTTGTTTTCTGGCTCCTGCTCTATATTTCGTGTAATTATCCGCGCCGTCTCGTCATACTCCATATCCGGGCAAATCTGCCGGACCGCCTCATATTTCTCGCGGTCGCATCTGGTTCCCAGAATACGTCCGGCGCCGTGTTCCATCATATTTTTTACGATACCGCAGATCTGTTCCCCTGTCTTTCCCGCACAGTAAATCACCTCCGGCACGCCCGTGCGGATTTCCCGGTGATAATCCACCTTCGCATATCCCAGATCGTCAAAGGGCTCTGTTTTCAGCATTTGCTGCGCAGCTTCCACCGTCAGCTCGCCCCGGGACAGCTTCTGCAAAATCTCTGTCGTGTTCATCTATACTCCACTTCCTTATTAAGAGTCAAATACCCCGCTTCGAAGTCCTTCCAAATCCAGGGTTACAAAGGAAAATCCCACATCTTTCACCGCATGGAGCAGCGCGGTATCTCTTATAAGCCGTTCCATATCCTCCCGCTCCACTTCAATTCGGGCTATCGTATCGTGTACCCGGACGCGGCAGGCCCTGAAGCCGGCTCTGTGCAGTATTTCCTCCGCTTGTCCCGCCCTTTGAAGCTTTTCCGCCGTCAGCGGTGTATCATAGGGAAAACGGGACGCCAGACATGCCTGGGAAGGCTTATCCCAGATGGGGAGGCCGCACTCCTTTGCACAGCGCCGGATGTCTGCCTTCGTAAATCCGCTTTCCGCCAGCGGCGACCAGATTCCAAGCTCCTCCACCGCCTGCAGGCCCGGACGGTAGACTTCTCTGTCGTTGACATTCCCCCCGTCCGCAACCACTGTAAATCCGTTTTTGTGAGCACACTCCTGAATTTTCCCCATCAGATATTTTTTGCAGAAATAACAGCGGCGCTTATCGTTCGATGCAAACTCCGGCACAGACAGTACTTCCGCTGTCAGGATTCTGTAATTTACCCGCAAAAGCTCCAGCAGGCGTATGGCTTCGGCTTCCTCCGCCTCCGGCATCATTGCGCCCCGGCAAAACACTGCCAGTACATGATCGCGCCCCAGAACGCTCACTGCCATCTCCAGCAGAAAATAAGAATCTATACCGCCGGAATACGCTACTGCAATCTTTCCGGCCTCCAAAAGCCTTTCCCGGAGAACTTCTTCTTTTTTTCCCATCTCCACAGATTATTCCACCTCCTCATACCGACTGCGCAAAAGAGCGATCTCCCTTGCATAGCCCGCGTCGTCGTTCGGCGTTTCCAGGATAAAGGGGAGATGGCGCAGTTTCGGATGATTGATCACCCGCACCAGGGCCTCCAGGCCAATCTGGCCCTCGCCAATCTTTGCATGACGGTCTTTGTGGCTCCCCAGACCGTTCATACTGTCGTTCAGGTGAACGGCGCAGAGTCTGTCAAGGCCGATCACCCGGTCAAATTCCTCCAAAACGCCCTCCAGGTCGTTTACTATATCGTATCCTCCGTCCCACACATGGCAGGTATCCAGGCAAACGCCCATTTTCTCCTGAAGCTTTACCCTGTCCAGAATCGCGCGAAGCTCCTCAAAATTTCTTCCAACCTCGCTTCCCTTTCCGGCCATCGTTTCCAAAAGCACCGTCGTGCTCTGACCTGGCGTTAAAACTTCATTCAGCATCCCGGCAATAAATTCAATGCCTGCCTCCGCCCCCTGCTTTACATGGCTGCCCGGATGAAAATTGTAATAATTTCCCGGCACATGCTCCATTCTTTTAAGATCATCCGCAAAGGTATTTTTCGCAAATTCCCGCAGATGCGCATCCGCAGAGCAAGGATTCAGCGTATAAGGAGCATGGGCCACCAGCTTCTCAAAATGGTGCGCCTCGGCAAGCTCTAAAAATTCCTTTACATCTTCTTCATCAATCGCCTTTGCCTGTCCCCCTCTGGGGTTTCTTGTAAAAAACGCAAAGGTGTTTGCATCCAGTTTCAGCGCTGTCTTTCCCATCGCCAGATATCCTTTGGAGGAAGACAGATGATTGCCTATCTTCAGCATAATTTTATTCCTTTCTGTCAAAACAGTAAATTCACAAATCCAATCACCGCGCCCAAAAGTCCGCCGATCCATACAAGGGCGTTCAGTTCCTTTCTGGAAATTTCCATAATCAGATCCTCCAGCTCCTGCATATCAAATTCATTGATTTTCTGCTCCACAATGCCGGAGACATCCAGCCGCTCAATAAAACGGCCCGCCTTCTTTTCCAGAAGCTCCAGATAAAGTCCCCATACTTTTTCCTTAAAAAAATCTTTTTTCTGCCAGAGCAGCACCGCCGCTTCCTTCATCGGCTTGTCCGCCAGAACGCCGTATTCTTTCCCGATATACCCGCTGATTATGTCCGGGCATCGCTCGCAGATCATCTCGTCCAGCTTAAGCGCGATGGAGTCGTGGGACTTTCGTATGGCCGGCTCCGCCACCATCGCCACCATGGGATTCAAATTCGCAATAACTTCTTTCTCGGCATACTCCAGAATAGTATTTCCGATGTTCTGCTCCACCAGATATTGGGTCACATAATCCGCCGCATGGCTTTTTACATATTCCACCGCACCATCCACAGGCCGAGCCACGCCCTTTCTCGCCAGAAATTCGTGAACGCTGCCTTCCTCATGGCCCAGATTCTCAATGATACGGTCTACTTTACGGTCAAACGCTTCCCGCAGCGTGTCTGAGGCCATAGCTTTCTGAAGCGTATCTTTATCTAAAAGCTTATCTCCGATCACCTTGCCGATAGCCCGGGCAATCCGGGGCTGTTCCTTGGGGATCAGGCCGGGCGTAAAGGGAAGCGTAAATTTCCCTATTTTAACGGCGTGAAACGGACGAAACAACATCTTAATCGCAATTCCGTTTGTGATCAATCCGATCAATCCGCCGATCACCGGAGCTGCAATCAGCTTTATATCCATGCTTTTCAACCACCTTTTCTACTCGTCTGTCGGCTTTTTGTAAAAACGTCCCGACAGCTCGTCTGTTCTCAGACTGTTGACAAACGCGTGCTCGTCTGTTCTTTTGACGGCACGGATTACCTTTCTGAATTCTTCCCTTGATACCACAGAATATACCACATGACGCTCGCAGTGACCGTAGGATCCCTCCCCTTCCAGTATGGTCGCCCCATGTCTGCACGTTTCGTAAATCACATTGCACACCTCTACCGGCTTGTCCGTCACAATAAACAGCGTCTGTTTCTGATACCTCATATACAGCGTGTGCAGCACCTGCGTAGACGCGAACTGAAATATAATGGAATACAGCGCCTTTTCCCAGCCGAACATCAGGCCCGCAATGGAGATAATCACGGCATTAAGGCCCAGGATCAGATTCCATGAATCTACTCCTTTCTTTTCCGAAAGATAAATCGAAATAAAGTCCGTGCCGCCGGTGGTTGCATTTACCATCAGGCACATACAGACCACAAGTCCATTGATAATACCGCCGAAAACGCTGATTAAGAGCATATCGTTGGTAATGGCCCGGGCTGGTATTATATCTGCCAGCACGCCGCTTAACACAATCATCAGACAGGAGTAAAGCGTAAATTTCTTTCCAATATACCGAAAGCCAATATACACCGGAATAGAATTGAGCAGCACATTAATCAGCGTATATGGAATTTCCATATGGAAATACTTTTCCCCCGCCGTCTGTATGAGAATTGTGAGTCCCGTAGCTCCGCCCGGATACAGACCGCCTGTCCTGACAAACGTTTTAATATTCACCGCCAGAATCACTGCCGCAAAACAGATCACCGCAATCCGTCTGACGTCTTTTGCAATCGTGTTCTTCATCGTTCCCGTATTGTTCATAACCCTATCCTTTTCGTATCCCCGCCGCCAAAAGCCGCTATTTTTTTCATCATAACACATTTCCCGCAAAATGTGTATAAATCCTTCGTCAATTTCAAACCATATTGGTAACAAAATAAAAAAGGAGTATCTCTATGAAAAGAAAACATGAAACCAATTCCCCGGTCGCCAGGTCCTATGATTATCTTGGAAAATCTGCGTCTGTTACCGACTGTACCGGTTTGATTCCCTCTGCCCCGCAAAACGATTATGAACTGGAATCTTATGAAAATGTCTATCCATTCCGCCCGCCTCACATTCCTGCAGAGGATAAAGATAAGTCCCATTAAAAAACTGCTTGTAGGAAATACCTGGTATGTTATATACTTAATGTATATCAACATTCAGGAGGACAACTATGAGTAAATCAAACGTTTATTTTACAAACCTGCGCACAGACGGGAATCACAACCTGCAGCAGAAACTGAGCCGCCTGATCAAAAAAGCAGGCATTGCAGACATTGATTTTGAAAACAAGTATACCGCTATCAAAATCCATTTCGGAGAACCCGGCAATCTGGCTTTTCTTCGCCCGAATTATGCCAGAACCGTTGTGGATATCGTAAAAGAACTCGGCGGCAAGCCGTTTCTGACAGATTGCAATACGCTTTATGTGGGCGGACGCAAAAACGCTCTGGATCATATTGAAAGCGCCTATGTAAACGGCTTTTCGCCTTTCTCCACCGGCTGCCATATTTTGATTGCCGACGGGCTGAAGGGAACCGACGACGTTCTCGTGCCGGTGGAAGGCGGCGAATACGTAAAGGAAGCAAAAATCGGCCGCGCCGTGATGGATGCCGATATTATTATCAGTCTGACTCACTTTAAAGGCCATGAAGCTACCGGATTCGGCGGCGCCCTGAAAAACCTCGGCATGGGCTGCGGCTCCCGGGCCGGAAAAATGGAAATGCACAGCGCAGGCAAGCCTTCCGTTAATACCGAAGCCTGTATCGGCTGCGGCGCCTGCAGCCGTATCTGCGCCCACAGTGCAGCCGTAGTCACAGACAGGAAAGCTTCTATTGATCACAATAAATGCGTCGGCTGCGGACGCTGCATCGGCGTCTGTCCGAAGGATGCGGTGGAACCCGCCAGCGACGAGGCAAACGATATTTTGAACTGCAAGATCGCGGAATACAGCAAAGCAGTTGTGGACGGCCGGCCGAATTTCCACATCAGCCTTGTAATCGACGTATCTCCGAACTGTGACTGCCACGCAGAAAATGATCTTCCAATCGTACCGGATGTGGGAATGTTTGCATCCTTTGATCCGGTTGCACTGGATATGGCCTGCGCCGATGCGGTCAATGCTCAGCCCGTAATTCACGGCAGCGTACTGGACGAACACCGTCAGTCCCACGATCACAGCGGCCATGATCATTTCCATATGAACCATCCGGACACAAACTGGAAATCCTGCATTGCCCACGCAAAAAAGATCGGCCTTGGCACTGACGAATACGAGTTAATCGAGGTAAAATAATTCTAAAACCTGCTTAAAAGTTCCGCAAGCGTTACCGTGCTTTTTGCCGGACTGTCGGGATAACTGCGGTACAGGTTACATAAATATTCTCCGGGGACAACGCCCTGTTCTTCCAGTTGTGCCAGAACGCTTCTGCCGTCCTGGTAGTTATGCTTAAGAATCAGGCAGTTTCCGGAAATCAGCGGCATTTGTTCCAGCTCGCGCAGTATTTTCTGCGCGAGCTCTTTTTCTGCCAGCAATTCCTTCCCAAGGATAATTACTTTCACATGGCCCAGATCCAGATATTTGTCAGTCTTTGCCTGATAGGATCTCACAATCTCCTCTGCAGACGCTCCCGACACCATAAAACCTCCGAAACCGCCAGCATACTCTCCCCGATACAGGCAGAGTTCCATTGCCTGGGGAAATGTCCTGTCCTCCAGCTCCACCGCCGTACACCCTGTAAAAAGTACCGCTGATAGTATGATGAAGATTAATGTCCCTGCTTTTCGCATTTTCTTTTTATCCTTTCCAGTGTGAAAAGTAAAACCGGTACCGCCGCCGTCAGAGGTGCCAGACAGCAGAGAACCCACTTAAAAAATATTGCCTCCGCCGCCTCATACGTTCTGCATGCCAGCGTAAGAAACAGCACAGCGGCCCCGGAAACATACCGTATATGCGCCTCTTTTCGCTTTGGCACAGCTTCCCCTAAAATTCTGCAGATATAATGGCTCGCCGCCCCCGAGTCCAAAAACAGGCTGAATAGAAGAACGCTCAGAAAAACTGCATCCCACCTCTGCAGAAAACCGCCGGGCAGCTCTGCGCTGCTCATCAGCGTCACCAACGGCCAGGGCAGCAGAGAAAAACTTTTCTCTCCCAACACACCCATTGCAATCACCGCGGCAGCTATCAAAAAGAGAAAGAGGAGTCCCAGCACTTTTCCAAGTTCCCTTCCACGCTTTTCCTTTTTCCATTGAATGTACGGCGTTTCATAGAGAAGCAGCGCCATACCCGCGAAAGCTGCAGACACTGCCGCTCCCCTTTCCAGGACTGAAAAAGCCATAAACGGCTGCGTATTCGTTATATTTTCCATGCGCACCGCACATGCCGAAGCCGCCAGCATGACTGCCAGCACCACCCCGATGAAAAACACCAGGCACTCCGCCGCCCGTGCGCGCGTCTCTTTGCCGCCCGCCGCTGTCACTGTTCCTGCCAGCACCAATGCTGCACAGAAGATCTCCTCCGGTAGTCCCGGCAGCAGAAATACCCGGCAGATTCTGGCGGTCAGCCTGGCAAGATAGATCTGACTGCATACCAAGTATGCCAGAAACATTGCGGCTGCAGCGTATGCAAACCATTTTCCCAGTCTCTCGGTCATGTAATCGGTGAATTTATCCTGCACATGCGTTGATGTTTTCAGCAGCAGAGCGGAATATAGAAGGGTCCATACGCATCCCACGGCAATTGCGGCCGCATAATTCCAGCCTTTCAGAGAGCGGCAAATCAGAGGCATCAGCAGACACATTTTTCCAATCCACTCTGCAAACAGCAGGCATTTAAGCTGATGCAAAGATATCTTCCCATTTTTACCAAGCATCCTTTTCCTCCTGCCCCGCTTCTGGCTGCATTTTCTTTGCTTTCCCCGGCTTCGCTTCCGGCTGTGTTTCCTTTGCTTTCCCCGGCTTCGCTTCCGGCCCTGCTGGTCTCATGCGAATCCTCTGCCCCCTCCTGGCATACAGCGGCCGCCTTTTCATCAATTTCAGCGGAAACCGTACCAGAGAGTCCTTAAGGTCCTGCCCGCCGTTGATGTCCTGCGCCGCATAAGGACTCAGATAGGGGATTCCAAAGCTTCTCAGCCCACTCAGGTGAACCACCAGGAAGTACCAGCCCAGTACCATACCGAAAATTCCCAGAAATCCTGCCAGGAGCAGATGAATATATTTTATCAAACGCAGCGCTTCTGAAAATTCCTCGTTAGAGACAGAGAAAGAGCCCAGGGCCGTCAGGGCTACCGCCACCACCGTCATAGGACTCACCAGATTGGCGCTGACCGCCGCCTGCCCGATAATCAGCCCGCCTACAATACCGATGGTATTTCCAATGGCTCCCGGCATACGCAGCCCCGCCTCCCGAATCAGTTCAAATGCCAGTTCCAGAAAAATAACCTCCGCAAGAATAGGAAAGGGCACGCCCTCTCTGGCCTCTGCCAGCGAAAGGATCAGCTTTGTCGGAAGGATCTGCGTGTGAAAACTGCTGACCGCCACATAAAGCCCCGGCAGAGAAACCGCCAGAAACGCGGAGAGATAACGGATCAGGCGAAGAAAGGAAACTACCAGAAAATGGCGGTAATAGTCGTCGCTGGTCTGAAACAGGCTGTCCAACGTAACCGGCAGCAGCAGCGCTTCCGGTGAATGGTCAAAAAGAATTGCCGCCCGCCCTTCCAGGAGAGCCTGAGACACGCGGTCGGGGCGCTCCGTCGACTGATATTGCGGAAAAGGCGACCACACCTTCTCCTTCGTAAGCTGCTCCGCCGTTCCGCTGTCCAGAATACCGTCTGTCTCCCAGGCGGTCAGTCGCCGTTTTGCCTCCCTGACGACAGGCGGATAGACCACATCCTTCAAATAAAGGATCGCCGTCTTCGTCTTTGTCCTTCTTCCCAGCTCGAGGCTTATATAATCCAGCCGGCCGTCCCGGATACGATTTTGAACCAGCGTAAGATTCGTCTCCAGCGTTTCTGTAAAAGCTTCTCTGGAGCCTCGTATCGCCTTTTCCGCTTCTGCCTTTGGTATATCCATTGCCGTCCGCTCCTTTCCATCCCGTCTTCATCTGCGCGGTTCGTCTGGCATGGCAGCCAAATCGCCATGCAAACACATCCGCCTGATTCGCCAGGCACACCCGCCCGGTTCGCCGGACACAGAGAACCAAGTGTGCGCTTGTCGCACACTTTTGCGCCCGAGCGGTACTGTTTACAGCTAACTTCTTCTTTGCGAGGTGCGCATCCTTTGTATCATGGAAACGCAGTTTCCATGATACAAAAAACGGGAGAGAGGCTTCTGCCTTTCTCCCTGCTTATCATAACCATATTCGCATCCATTATTCCATCTTTGGCGAAAGAATTGTTTTCGCCGGCGCTCTCTACACATTTTTCGTCAGGTTCTGCACCATAGAAACTCTCTGGTTTTCAATATGAACCTTCATAGCGCTGCCCGCCTTCACAGGATCGCGCTTTTTCAGAGCCCTGCGTATTGTGTCGTGCTCCTCAATCAGAAGCTTGTGCATACGCTCGTCCTTTAAATATTCCATACGGTAGCGGTACATCTGCTCCCGCAGATTCAAAAGCATCTGCTGAAGCCGCCGGTTGCCGGCTGCCCGGCAGATAATCTCGTGAAAAGCTACGTCTGTCTCCACGCAGGCCAAAAGATCTCTGCTCTCCAGAGCACGTTTAAAATCGTTAGCGGCTCTTTTCAATTCCCGCAGTTCTTCGTCCGTGATATTTTCGCAGGCTCTGCGCGCCGCCAGTTCTTCCAGAGCGGCCCGCACTTCCAGCACGTCCTCCAAATCCTGCACCGTGATCTCTGCAACCACAGCCCCCCGTCTGGGAATCATAAGCACCAGCCCCTCCAGTTCCAGCTTGCGTATGGCTTCCCGCACCGGCGTACGGCTCACCCCTAGTCTCTGGGCAAGCTGTATCTCCATCAGGCGCTCTCCCGGTTTCAGTTCGCCTTTTAGAATTGCTCTGCGCAGAGTGTTAAATACCACGTCCCTCAGCGGCAGGTATTCGTTCATATCAATGTGAAAATTGCCGTTCATCTTTTCTCCTCCGTACCCTGTCTCTTAAATGTACCTTTCTATGATCGAAAAATACTGATTAAACCTGCGTCTCCATTGCACGCGCCGCGCTGTGCCCCTGCGTTACAAGGTACACATGCTTCGCCTCGCCCGCAGCGCGCATTTTTTCGTATGCATCCTGCGCTCTTTGCCTGTCCGTAAACAATCCGAACACCGTCGGCCCGCTTCCGCTCATCAGCGTGTTGATAGCCCCAAGCTCCAGCATCTTCTCCTTAATGCGGCCGATCACCGGATAAGCCGGTATGGTAACTGTCTCCAGTACATTCCCCATACGCTTTGCCAAAGCCAAAAGATCCTGATTTTTAAGCGCCTCTATCTGCCCGTCAATATCCGGATGCTCCTTCAGTTCATTTGCCCGCAGAGATTCATATACAAATTTTGTGGACACATTGACCGGCGGTTTGGCAATCAGAATATAACATTCCGGCAATGGCGGCAGCGGCGTCAGAATTTCTCCGATTCCTTCTGCAAGAGCTGTTCCGCGCATTACGCAGAAAGGAACGTCGGCGCCAATCTGTCTTCCCCGCTTCATCAGTTCTTCCTTATTTAGCCGAAGGCCAAACAGTCTGTTTACACCCACCAGTACGGCGGCCGCATCAGAGCTTCCTCCCGCCATGCCTGCTGCCACCGGGATATATTTATTCAATTCAATCTCAAGGCCCTCCCGGACTGCAAACTCGTCCATCAGCATTTTTGCTGCTTTGTACGCCAGATTATCGCCGTTCACCGGCAGGAAACCCAGGTTTGTCCTCAGAGTAATACCCTCATTTTCCGAAGGACGCAGGACAATCCTGTCGTACAGCCCGATCGTATGCATAATCATTCGTACCTCGTGGTACCCGTCATCCCTTTTGCGCAGTACATCCAATCCAAGATTGATCTTCGCCTTTGCCCTTAATCTTATCTCTCTCATTTTGTCCTCAATCGTATTTTGTATACAGTTTTATTTTAAATTGTATCATTCAAAGAACAATTTTGCAACTGTTAACTGCTGACAGTTTTGATAATCATCAGCCTCATGCCCGATTTTACATTCCCCTCCTCAATCTGATTCAGCGCGCAGATGCGCTCCGGCGTTGTACAGTAATGTTTGGATATCTCCCAGAGGGTGTCCCCCGGCTGTACGATATATCCCACAATCCCCGGCAGCTCCTGCAGCTTTTTCATGTCCATCTCTTTTTCTTCAATATCTACAATGCACTGCTCCCTGTGTACCTGTATCACAAAGACATTCAGGTTCACGCAGACTTTTGCTTCAATCTCCTCGCTGTCAATCATAGTGGTGGAAAGCTGCTCCAAATCCGTCTGCATGGTAAAGCGGCAGTCCTTTGTGATTCCGTTGACCTCAATCGTCTGCTGAAACGGCACGGCTCCCTCAAGTACGGCATAAGGCGTTTTATCATCGGAAGACACGTACAAAACGGTGATAAATACCGCGCCTTCCACCTCGATTCCTTTTTCCGTCTGCGCCATGCTGTCGATGCGCACCTCACCGCGGCTGCTGCAGGTTTGAAGCATACGGGGCTGATTTGCCTCCAGCCGGATGCGTTCCCCGGAGCGTACTTTGGAAAAATTCTTTACCAGAAGGCTCTCATAGACCTGCTGTTCCGTCACCGGAACAAGATTTTTCACCGGCGAATAAATATCCTCCAGCACGCGTACCTTTTCCTCGGTGTAAAGTTTGATATCCAGATCCAGCAGTGCCTCCAGGGCCAGAAGCCGGCGTTCTCCATCATAGTCCTCCAAAACCTCCAGGCTGCTCTGGGACAATACAATATCGATCTGCGATACCATATCAGAAGAACATTCCTTACACTCGATCACTCCCTGGAAGGGCAGCGCAGTTTCCAGCCACTGTCTCGTCCGGTTTTCGTCGTCTCCCTCGTAGAGCACAAATACAAACAGTTCCCCTTTGATGTCAATCTGACCGTCCAGCACACGGTAATCCGTTCCCCGAAGCTGTATACTCTCCCACAGGACATTTGCAATATTCGGTTTATTGGACGAAACGGCCACTTCGTCCTTGATCCGCAGAATGTCCTTTTTCTGCACAGCCAGCTGCAAAAGCTCCAGATCCTTCGCCAGCGTGCTGGCCTCCGGCACCCCATGAAGCTCCACCGCCGCCTGGGCGTCATACACCTCCTCCACCGACGCGGTAAACGCCAGCAGCGCTTTCATGCTGAGTTTTCTGGAATTTATTGGGGATACGCTGATATCCTCAACCTCCCACTTCAAATGTACCGTCTCGCCCGGGACCACCCCCTGCAGATTCTGGCGTTCACGGAAAGGAATCTTTGCATCCAGCCGGTGTATCTGATGCTCCGGCGTATCCGACACATACAGTACGCAGATCTGCAGGGAACCAGAGATGATGACGGTATCCGGCTCCACCTGTATGTCGTCTGTATGCACAACCGCCTTATTCTGTATGATACGTTCCACATCCGGCTGCTGATCCGGTACATTACTGTCTTCTTCCAGCGTCACTCTGTTGACAGACCGTCCTTTCTCCCGCATCATATGTATATTTTTCTTCAATAATTCCAAAAAAAATCCCTCCCTGCATAGTCTCTTAGCAATCTATGCAGAAAGGGAACATATTATGACCGCTTCCGGCTCTCAGGGCATTTCATTTTTATAATCGTCCCTGCCGAAGCGGTGATACGTCAGGCCAAACTCATTTTCTTCCACGCAGTATACATATTCGTCTGACGCCGGATCGTCGAAGAAAAACACATGGCCCATGCCGTGGCAGGATTCATTTTCTTCAGTATAGCTGCAGCCATACTTTTTTGCATATTCCCCAAAGCACCGGCGCACTTCTTCCATTCCTTTGTCTCCGGAGGTAATGATTGCTAAAAGCGCTTTCAAAAACCCGGGTTCCGGCACATTTTCTTCAATCCAGGCACAGCCCTCAGGAGAAATATCCAGGCAGTACCGGCCATTGCTGTCTGTTATTTTAAGTTCTCCCAGCTCACCCCGGACATTCTCTGCAAATTTCTGCAGGGCATGATCAAGCTCCACTTTTTCTACATTCTTTTCAAGCCCCAGCATTGTCTTCAGAGAATCCATCGGATAATATAGCTTCATATCCTCATCCATGTATCCGATCTTCATCTGCCATTCTTTGACTGTATCTATGATATGTTTTTTCAGCGTTTCCGTTTTCATCTTCTGTCACCCTATTTTGTCGGAACAATCTCCAGCCAGTACCCATCCGGATCTGCGATAAAATAAATTCCCATAGACGGATTTTCGTAGCAGATGCAACCCATCTCCTTATGAAGCTTATACGCTGCCTCGTAATCGTCCACGCGAAAAGCCAGGTGGAACTCACATTCCCCCAGATCATAGGCCTGGGGATGTTCCTCAAGGCACGTCAGCTCCAGCTCAAAATCGGACTGCTCGTTTCCAAGATAGGCGATCGCAAAGCCGTCTCCCAGCTTACGCCGTTTTTCCTTCAATCCCAAAGCCTTCTCATAAAAAGCTTCCGAAACCTCCAGATTCGCCACATTATAATTTTCATGGATCATTTTAAAGTTCATGTCTATCCCTCCTGATTGTTCGTGTCCCGGCGCGGCAGCAGACGGTAAACTCCATAGTCTTCTTCTTTCACAGAAATGCCGTAAAATTCTCTGGCCGCGCGCACCATATATTCCGTATCCTTTATTCCGCCGGTTTCGCAGGGCGAATGCATCGCCAGCAGCGCCAGGCCAATGTCCACCGTATTCAAAGGCACCTGCGTACCGGAAATATTTCCAAGCGTGGAGCCTCCAAGAATATTGGAGTGATTCAGATAAATCTGATACGGCACCTCTGCCCGGCGGCAGATTTCCTTAAACATGGCCGCCGCAATTCCGTCCGTTGTATATTTCTGATTGGCGCTGTACTTTATCACCACGCCGCCATTGAGATACGGCCGGTTTGTGGGGCATGCCTTCTCCCCGTAATTGGGGTGGACGCCGTGGCCGTTATCTGCGGAAAGCATCATGCTCTGTGCAGTCATGCGCCGGCAGCCGGCAGAATTTTTTCCCAGGGCGTCGCAGATATTTGCCAGCGTATCCCGAAGGAAAGTAGAGGCCGCTCCCTGCCTTGTGCCGCTTCCCACTTCCTCATTGTCAAACACACAATGCACCGGGATGCTCTCCCCCTCTTTCGCCTCCAGAAATCCTTTCAGCGACGCAAAAGCGCACTGCAGGTCGTCCAGCCGGCCTGCGGACATATATTCCCCGTGGGCGCCCCAGATGCTTCCCGGCGTGCGGCTGTACAGAAACAGGTCGCTGCCTGCCACTGCCTTGGGATCTACGCCGGCGGCTTCCGCCACCTGCTTCATAAATCCGCCCTTTGACGTCTCGTCGCCATACAGCGGCAGCATGTCCTTCTGGACATTGTATTTTGTCCCGTCGTTTGCTTCCCGGTTCATATGAATCGCCAGATTCGGAATCATCACAAGATCCCTGTCCACATTTACAAGCCGTGAAACCAGGCGTCCCTTCTTTCTGACAATCAATCGTCCCGCCACAGACAGCGGCCGGTCAAACCAGGGTGCGCACAACATCCCTCCGTACTTTTCCACGTTCAGCTTTACGTAATGGCCCTCCGCCTCAATCTCCGGATTCTCCTTGATTTTAAAGGTCGGAGAATCGCTGTGGCTAGCCATCACCTGAAAGCCTGCGGGCTCTCCCAGAGGGAGCCGAAATGCGATCAGAGCGGAGCCGTTTCGTATTACATAATATTTCCCGCCTGCCGAAAGCTCCCATTCTGCGCTTTCCAAAAGCTGGCTATACCCTTCCTGCTCCAGTTTTCTGCGCATGGCCTCCACCGCATGAAAGCTTGTCGGACTTTCTTTAATAAATGCAAACAATTCTCTCGTCAGCTGCTCACTCATATCTGTCTTCCTCTGCTTTTTCTTTTCATTGCCATGGCATAATTTCCCTTATGCAATCTCCAGCACCTTGTAATCTTTATCCTCCACTGCTTTTTTCAGCACGTCGTTCTCCACCGGCTTTTCCAGTGTTACTACGGCTGTTCCCGCCTCATGGCTGACGTCTGCCTGGGCTACGCCTTCCACAGCCTCCAAAGCCTTCTTTACCGCCGCCTCGCAGTGTCCGCACATCATACCTTCGATTTTCATTGTTTTTGTCATGTCTTTTTTCTCCTTTTCTTTTTTTCTTTTGATTTTTTTGTCTTTTCCTGCATCATGTATCTTAAACAGATTCAAACGCAGTGCATTTGTCACCACGCAGAAGCTGGATAAGCTCATCGCCGCCGCCCCGAACATCGGATTTAATTTCCAGCCGAACACGGGAATCCAAAGTCCCATTGCCAGCGGTATTCCCACCGCATTGTAAAAAAATGCCCAGAACAGATTTTGATGAATATTTCTGAGGGTTGCCCGGCTCAGCCGGATCGCTGCGGGAACATCACTCAGACGGCTTTTCATCAGCACTACATCGGCGGCATCAATAGCCACATCCGTTCCGGCCCCGATTGCAATACCGATGTCGGCCCTCGTAAGCGCCGGAGCATCGTTAATCCCGTCGCCTACCATGGCGACTCTGCCGTTTTTCTTCAGAGAACGGATAACGCTTTCTTTTCCATCCGGCAGGACGCCCGCGATGACTTCATCCACTCCCGCCTGCTTTCCGATGGCTCTGGCAGTGCGCTCATTGTCCCCGGTAAGCATCACCACACGGATGCCCATATTCTGCATTTCTTTTACCGCCTGGGGGCTGTCCTCCTTGATGACGTCCGCCACGGCAATAATACCGGCAAGCTCCCCGTCTTTTGCAAAAAACAGCGGCGTTTTTCCCTCTCCGGCCAGATGCTCCGCCTGTGCCCTCATTGCGTCTGTAATCTGTGCTTTTTCGCTGATAAACGTATCATTTCCGCCGCAGAGAACGCTGCCTTTGTATACCGCCGTCAGGCCGTTCCCAGGCAAAGCCTGAAAATCCGAAACTTCCTCCTTCTCCATTCCAAGCTCCCGGACCCTGTCCAGAATTGCCCGGGCCAACGGATGCTCACTTCTCTGTTCCAGAGCGCCGGCCAGCCTCAGAAGTTCGCTTTCGCTCATCCCATCTGCCGGAAGAATGTCTGTCACTCTGGGCTCTCCCATGGTAATTGTTCCCGTTTTATCCAGCGCCACGATCTCTGTCTTTCCGGCTTCCTCCAGAGAAACCGCCGTTTTAAACAAAATACCGTTTTTGGCACCCATTCCGTTTCCTACCATAATCGCCACAGGCGTTGCCAACCCAAGAGCGCAGGGGCAACTGATCACCAGCACAGAGATCCCCCTTGCCAGAGCAAACCCAACGCTTTCTCCCGCAATCAGCCATCCGATCAGCGTAACCACAGCAATGGTGATCACCGCCGGAACAAAAACGCCGGACACCCGATCCGCCACTTTGGCAATCGGCGCCTTCGTGGCCGCCGCATCGCTGACCATCTGAATAATCTGGGACAACGTGGTATCCTCACCCACCCGGGTGGCCTCGCATTTGATAAACCCGGACTGATTCAGCGTCGCGGCTGAAACGGTATCTCCGGCAGCCTTATCCACCGGAATACTCTCCCCTGTGAGCGCAGACTCATTGACAGCGCTGGCGCCCTCCAGCACCAGGCCGTCCACCGGAATATTCTCTCCGGGGCGCACCACAAATACGTCGCCTTTTTTAACCTGTTCCACCAAAACTTCCGTTTCCTGGCCGCCGCGCAGCACTACCGCAGTCTTGGGCGCCAGTTTCATCAGGCTTTTCAGGGCGTCCGTGGTTTTTCCCTTTGAGCGGGCCTCCAGCATCTTCCCCACTGTAATCAGTGTAAGAATCATGGCCGCGGATTCAAAGTAAAGCTCATGCATGTACGCCATCACGCCCGCCATATCGCCCTCTGCCTGAGCCTGCGTCATGGCAAATAGAGCATACGTGCTGTAGGCAAACGACGCCCCGGCCCCCAACGCCACCAGGGTATCCATATTGGGAGCCCGATGAATCAATCCCTTAAATCCACTGATAAAAAACTTCTGATTAATCACCATAATAGCTACCGTCAGCAAAAGCTGCAAAAGCCCCATAGCCACATGGTTGTGTGCAAAAAAGCCGGGCACCGGCCAGTTCCACATCATATGTCCCATAGAAAAATACATAAGGACAGCCAAAAAACCTATGGACGCCAGAAGGCGCCGCTTCAATACCGGAGTCTCCCGGTCTTTCAAGAGTTCCTCTCCCGCGCTCCCGCCGGCCGTTGTTCCCGCCGCTCCAGGGCTGCGGCTGTCCGCGTTTCCTGCTCCCTTCAGAGCCGCGCCGTACCCTGCCTCCGTAACTGCGGAAATAATATCGACGGGCGCCGCTGTACCCTCCACGCCCATGGAGTTTGTCAAAAGGCTAACCGAGCAGGAAGTTACTCCCGGCACCTTCGTCACCGCTTTTTCCACCCGGGCACTGCAGGCCGCGCAGCTCATACCCGTTACAATGTACTGTTCCATTTCAGCCTCCTTTAGAACTGCTTTGCTCCTACCTCATAAGTTTCTGAAGAGTGGCAACCAGTTCATCAATGACTTCTTCCTTTCCCTCGTGAATATCCTGCACGACACAGGTCTTAATGTGATTCGCCAGCAGCACTTTATTAAAACTGTTCAACGCTGCATTTGCCGCCGCTACCTGTACCAGTATGTCCGGACAGTAGGCGTCCCTTTCCACCATCCCTCTGATTCCCCGTATCTGGCCTTCAATGCGGTTGAGACGATGAATCAGGTCCTTATATTCCTCGCTGGTGCGCTCCTTTTTCTTGCGGCAGCAACATTCGTCCTTTTCCTCCACCATAGGATTCCCTCCCTGTGCTTTTTCTTATACTTCTTTGCAGACAGAATCATCCGTCTGCATCTTTTTGTATCAGTGTTTTCAATATACCCCTGGTAGGTATATTTGCATTATATACCCTGATGGGGTATATTGCAAGCATTTTTTCTGTCAAAATCAAAAGCAAATATATCCTGCAAAATATCTTGACAAACAAATTTTTTCCGTGCTATACTATAGCGTCTGGTTAGTTATTACTAACTAATGGCATTTGTTTTTTTGTTGATTGGTTAGTGTTTACTAACTTACAATGCTTTTGGAAGGAGTAAGCTCCTTGCGAAAATAAGGAGGGAGAATTTTATTATGTCAGAGCAGGAAAAGAAATTTTTGGATATTGTAGATTTGAAAAAGTCCTTCGGCAGCGGAGATACCAAACAGGACGTTCTGCGCGGAATGAATTTTTCCGTTGCAAAGGGAGAATTCTGCGTTCTGCTCGGCCCTTCGGGGTCTGGAAAATCCACTCTGCTGAATATTATCGGCGGCATCGACAGCGCCGATTCCGGCTATATCTCCATAAGCGGAGATAAGTTGAAAGAACTGGGTGAAAAGAAACTGACACAGTATCGCCGCCGCCATCTCGGCTATGTATTTCAGCAGTACAATTTAATCGGAAATCTCAATGTGAAAGAAAATATCGAAGTGGGAGCATATCTGTCGGATAATCCGCTCGATATTGACGATCTGCTGCATACGCTTGATCTTTATGAACATCGGCATAAACTGCCAAATCAGCTTTCCGGCGGACAGCAGCAGCGTGTTTCCATCGGCAGGGCGATTGTTAAAAATCCCGATATTCTTTTATGCGACGAGCCTACGGGTGCTTTGGATTATACCACTTCAAAAGAGATTCTAAAGCTGATCGAAGATATCAACCGAAAATATAAAAACACGGTCATTATGGTAACGCACAATGAAGCAATCAAAGGCATGGCGGATCATATAATCAAGCTGAGAGACGGTATCGTTCGCAAAAATGAAAGTAATCCGAATAAAATATCGGCATCAGAACTTGAGTGGTAAGGAGCGCGGCGAATATGAAAAAACAAAAAATCAAAAATCCGCTTCGTCGGCGCATACCGCGGGAACTTCGCGGCGACTGGAAAAAATATTTGGTTGTCAGCTTATTTCTGATTCTAACCATAGGATTTGTGTCGGGCATGTATGTTGCCAATGAAAGCATGATGACTGCGGCAGACAAAGGCGTTATCAAATACAAGTTAGAGGACGGGCATTTTGAACTGGAAAGTAAGGCGGATGCTAAAGAGAAATATGAATTAAACGATTCTGATTTCCAGCCTGTTCCTGTTACAGTTTACGAGAATTTCTACCGCAATGAAGATGAGGACAATAATAACGACGGCGAAACGGACGGTACGGTTCGGGTTTACGCCAAAACAGAAGATATCAATTTAGCCTGCGTTCTGGACGGCAGACTTCCCGAGGCAGAAAATGAAATTGCAATCGACCGCATGCACGCAGACAATGTGGGCGTTCAGATCGGCGATACAATTACCGTCGGTAAAAAAGAGTGGGAGGTCGTTGGACTGATTGCTTATGTGAACTATTCCACACTACACGAAAAAAACACCGACTTCATGTTCGACGCTCTGAAATTTAATGTGGCAATGGTGACTGATGACGGCTTTGCAGAGCTTGAAAAGCCCATTCACTATGCCTACGCATGGCGTTATAATCATGCACCGGCGGATGAAAAGGAAGAAAAGAAGCTTTCGGATGATTTTTTGAAAGCACTGCTGACACAAACAGTCGCCAGCGGAAATGAAATCAAAGATTATCTCCCCGCCTATGCCAATCAGGCGATTCACTTTGCAACGGATGATATGGGTTCGGACGAAGCCATGGGCGGCGTGTTGCTTGATATTCTCATCGTGATCATTGCTTTTATCTTTGCCGTGACCATCAGCAACACGATCATGAAAGAATCGAAAACGATCGGGACGCTCAGAGCATCAGGATATACCCGTGGAGAGCTTACCCGACATTATCTTGCGATGCCTGTAATCGTCACGTTCTTTGCAGCAGCAGTCGGGAATCTGCTTGGGTATACGGTATTTAAAAATGTGGTCGTCTCCATGTATTACAACAGCTATAGTCTGCCTGCCTATGAAACGGTTTGGAATCCGACAGCATTTTTAAAGACTACGATCATTCCTCTTTTACTTATGTTTGTTGTAAACCTTGCGGTTATTTTTGCAAAAATGAGGCACACACCGCTCCAGTTTCTGCGGCAGGATTTGAAGAAAAATAATCGCAAAAAAGCAATCCGCCTGCCCCACTGGAAA
Organism: Eubacteriales bacterium; assembly: GCA_030524785.1. Lineage (GTDB taxonomy): Bacteria > Bacillota > Clostridia > Lachnospirales > Lachnospiraceae > Marvinbryantia. The sequence goes on along the minus strand of JAUNFZ010000025.1, from coordinate 12,908 downwards.
TTCTTCAGCCGTTTTCGGCTTCGTATTATTTTTCAGAATATGCCGAACTATCTGATTTTATTTTCCGGCATCTTCTTCGTCTGCGTAATGCTTTCCATGGCAATCGGGATGCCGGACACGCTCGAATACTACAAGGACAATGCAAAAGATATGATGTTTGCCAAATATCAGTATGTGCTGAAATCTTATGAAGGCAATGACGGGAAGCCCGTTACGACAGCAGCCGAAAACGCAGAAATCTTCGCTATGAAATCATTGCAGAAGAAAAGCGACTCCTTTGCCGAGGAAATTTCCGTATATGGAATTGCAGACGACAGCCGCTACGTAAAAATTGATGGTTTAGAGGATTCAGGCCAAAATGAAGTTTATATTTCAAACTCCTTTGCGGAAAAATACGGCATATCCGCAGGCGATACGGTTTCCCTTGAAGAAAAGTACGAAAACAAAAAGTACGACTTTAAGGTCGCGGGACTTTATGATAAATCTTTGAATATTGCGGTATTTATGCCAATAAAACAGTTCCGCACGGCTTTTGATTTGAAGGAGGACGAATTTACCGGTTATCTGTCCGGTGCAAAAATCACGGATATTTCAGAGGACAATATAGCGACAGTGATTACCGAACGGGATATCACCAAAATGTGCGATCAGCTTGACCATTCCATGGGCTCCTATATGCAGTATTTTCAGGTGCTGTGTATTCTGCTGTCGGCCGTGATGATCTATCTGCTCACAAAAATTATTATTGAGAAAAATGAGAACGCAATTTCCATGGCCAAAATTCTAGGCTATGAAAACAGCGAAATAGCAAGGCTTTATCTGCTCTCAACCTCTATTGTTTTTATAGTGGCAGACCTACTTGGCATTTTTCTCGGCTCATTTGTCATGAGCGAGGCCTGGAAAATGATTATGACAGACTACAGCGGTTGGTTTACCTTTGTAATGAATCCATGGGGATATGCCAAAATGTTCCTGTTTGTGCTTATCGGGTATCTGTTTGTTTTGGGCTTTGATTTCAGAAGAATTGAAAAAATTCCGCTGGATAAAGCGCTGAAAAATGCTGAATAATGCCTTAGATTTTAAATTCTCATATCTCAATACAACCGCTTCTGTGGATAGTGTTTGAGATATGAGAAAAAGTTTGCAAAATCTGTGACACAAATGAATCACTCAAATACGATTGTTTCGTCCATTCCTTCCGTTTTGATGACTATATACGGATAAGAAGGTTCTTCTTTTATTTTTTCGTCATGAGGCGGCCCCAGAAGCTGGAATTTTACATGTATGCCATCCTCAGCCAGATAGCACTGCTCTACCGCTATGCTGTAGCCCCCGGTCGTTTGCTCGCCAAATCCCCGGGCTATGTACAGATATCCCGCGTTCTGGTAACTGAGTTTCATCTCCTTTTGCCTGTTTTCCTCTATCACATCTTTCAGCGCTTTTGGAACGGCGTCCTCCTCTATCACAGTAAATTCAAGATCACGAATCTTGCCCTCCGGCTCCTTTTCTCCGCATCCGCCTGCCAGCAGGGATACGGTCAGCAAAGCGACGCCAAGGCATATTATCTTCCACAGACGTTTCATAATAAATCCCCACATTTCCTTTTTTACATTTCTATGAAAGGAAAAGGGCGTATATGAAATGTTATGTTATTTTATCTGGCGCTTCGGAAAATCCGGCGCGAACCGGCCATTTATTTTCTCATTCAGGACAGATCCGATTTTTTTAAAATATTTATGGAGTTTTCATCAGCTTTTATCCCTATCCCCCGCATACGCCATTGCAACTTCTTCCAAAATTTTGTATACTGTACAGGAGCGGCTGTCCGTAATGCAAGCATGATCTATGGCCTGCCGCCGGAAAGGATGATATGTTATGATACGGTTTCTGATTGTAGCCATTACTGTAGTTGGTTTTTTGATTCTGTCCATCCCGATTCTGATCGTGGAGTGGATCATTGGAAAGTTTAATCCCTATGCCAGAGATATTTCTTCTCTTAGAATTATTCAGGCGGTATTTAAATTTATCCTCTGGGAAACCGGTGCAAAAATCACAGTGATCGGCTTTGAAAATGTACCCAAGGATGAAACAGTTTTATACGTTGGCAACCACCGTAGCTACTTCGATATCCTGATGACTTACTCCCGCTGTCCGGGCCTCACAGGTTATGTAGCAAAGGATGTTATGGAAAAAATACCGCTGCTCTCCACATGGATGAAGCGGCTCTACTGTCTCTTTCTGAACAGAGACGATATCAAACAGGGACTGAAAACGATTCTGACGGGCATACAGCAGATGAAAAGCGGCATTTCCATGTGTATTTTCCCCGAGGGTACGCGAAACCACGGAGATAAGCTGCTGCCTTTTAAGGAGGGAAGCCTGAAAATGGCCGAAAAAACCGGATGTCCCATTATCCCTATCGCGATTACGAACTCCGGGGATATCTATGAAGATCACCGGCCGAAAATCAAACCAGCCCAGGTAATTCTGGAATACGGCGAACCTATTTATCCAGGAAAACTCAGCAAGGAAGAAAAAAAGTTTCTCGGCTCCTATACGCAAAATAAAATACAGGCCATGCTTGATTCGCACAGCCTGTCGTAAATTTGGGGATTTTCCTCTCCGGTTTTTCTATTCTACCAGTTTATCCAGTTCTTTTACATACTCCGTTTCATTGGAGGTTTTATGATTGGCTTTGGAGGCATAAATACCGACCGCAGCCTGCGATTTCTTAATCGGCTGCAGCGTTCCTGCTCCGGCAACACAGCCGCCGGGGCAGGCCATTCCCTCCAGCAGATAACCGTTGAACTTTCCGGCCTTTGCCTGGGTTAAAAGTCTGCGGCAGTCTTTTAAGCCCTCTGCGTTGACTACTTTAATCTCCCGGTCGGGGTGCTTTTCCTTTATCACATTGACAACCGATTTTGCCACGCCGCCGGCCACGGCGAAGTTGCGTCCATCCGTGGAGGCATCGTTGACGCCCGCAGGATCTTCTGCAATATTTTCAATATCCACATGCTTTGCGTCAAAAATACCCGCCATTTCTTCAAAGGTCAGTACAAAATCTACATCGCTTCGGATATCGCTGCGCATCGCCTCCAGTTTTTTTGCTGCGCAGGGACCAATAAACACCACTTTCGCATGTTCATGCTGGCTCTTTATCAGACGCGCTGTCAGCGTCATGGGCGTCAGCGCCATCGAAATACAGTTTGCGTGATCCGGAAACAGTTTTTTCGCCATCATCGACCATGCCGGACAGCAGGAGGTCGCCATAAAGGGCAGTTTTTCCGGGACTTCCGCCAGGAAATCCTCAGCCTCCTGGGTTGCGCACAGATCTGCTCCGATCGCCACCTCAAAGACATCCGCAAAGCCCAACTGTTTCATAGCTGCCCGCAGTTTTCCCGGAGTTACCTTCGGGCCAAACTGGCCCACAAAGGCCGGCGCCACCGCAGCATATACACGTTCTCCCGTCTGGATTGCCCTGATCACCTGGAATATCTGAGACTTGTCTGCAATCGCTCCGAAGGGGCAGTTTACCAGGCACATACCGCAGGATACACATTTTTCATAATCGATCTCCGCCTTGCCGTTCACATCCGAATGAATTGCGTCCATGCCGCAGGCGGCAGCGCAGGGACGCTCCTGCACGATAATCGCATGGTATGCGCAGACGTCCGCGCACTTACCGCACTTAATGCACTTATCCTGATCGATCACGGAGCGGCCGTTTGTGCGTTCAAGCGTCACAGCCCCCTTCGGGCAAACCTCCACGCAGGGGTGCGCCAGGCACCCACGGCAGCCGTCTGTCACAAAAACCCTCTTTTCATGGCAGGCGTTGCACGCAAACTTAATCACATTGATAAGGGGCGGCGTGTAATATGTCTCCGGCCTGTCCGCCGCCTCAATATTGTCGGACAGCGGCGCATGCTCCGCAGCGCTTCTATAGGGAAGGCCCATGGCCAGCCGAAGCCGTTCGCCAACAATGGCCCTCTCCAAAAATACATCGTTTCTGAAATTCCCTACTTCACCCGGTATGATCTGGTACGGAAGTTCCTCGATCTTTTTGTCCACCGGCCATTCGGTATGGTACGCCATGCGGGCCACCTCCCGAAAGATCATGTGGCGAATTTCTCTGATTCTTGTCTCAATGCCTCTCATAGTTACCCTCCAATATTCCTGTATATTTCTCCTGAAAGAAATATAACATATTCGGATATTGGGGGCAAGATTTATCTATCACTATTCTGCCATTTCTTCCGGGCGCAGTATTCAAAAAGCTTCGAAAGATACGCTGTGCATCTTCCGAAGCTTTTTATTTTTCTGTCACTTTACCTGCCGTCTTTTTTGAAAAAGCCGATCACCTTAGAACGTGCCCGTCTCCTCCTCAAAGCCTGCAAATCCTGCATCCTCGCCGAAGAAATCTTCGGACGTGCCGTCGTCCATCATCCCATCTGCCGTCGTCTCATCCGGCGTCAGTCCGTCTGTCGTCATTCCGTCCACCGCCGGACTTTCGCTGCCTGTATCTGCATTTTCTTCAGGGAACGTCTCAAAGGCTCCGGCTTCCTGTGTGTCTTCCGTATCTTCTACCTTGTAAGCCTTTTCCAGAACATCCATCACCTGCTGATAAACAATTGCTTTGTCGTTTTCTTCCAGCATGCTGTCCGCCAGAATATTCTCAGAATCAGTGAATACCAGCCTTCTCACGTATTTGTCAATCTGTTTCAGCTGTGCGTCTTCATAATTCTTGTCCGGAGCCGCTGCTGATGTCTCTGCCACTATATTCTGATTGATTGACGGATCCGTCGCTTCCAGTGCCGCAATGGTATCTTCTCCATAAGTCATTACCTGCAGGATATACTGTTCTGTCTTTTCCTGAACCTGAGTGGCAGCGTCAGCAGTCAGATATACCTGCGTTCCATCGTCGCCGATCACAACATTTCCCTGGAAAGCAGTTTTCAGTTCTTCTTCCACTTCGTCGTACACGGCCTTATCCTCTGCGCCCAGGCTGTCGGCTGTCAGTCCCTGTTCCTCCAGGCCTGCCGCATCTTCTGTATCCGTGGCCTCCGGCAAATCCGTTGTCCCCGCTGAGGTATCCGTATTCGCTGTATCTGCAGCCTCCGTAAGATCCGTTGTTCCCGGCAGAGCCTCTGTGTCCACCGTTCCGTCGCCGGGCAAAAGCTGTTCATTTCCGGCTTCGGTCGCCTCTGGCGTGTCCATCGTGCCATCCCCTGTAGCCTCGGGAATACCAAAGTCCTCCGACTCCTGCTGCTCAGACTGTTCCTGCACCGTCTGAGTAGTATCGCCTTCGTCTACAGTGCTTCCGCCTTCTTCCAGCACGCTTATGTCTGTGTTCTCCAGAATATTTTCTGTAGGCTGTGTTTCCTCACCTTCTATGATGACGATGCCGTCTCCGTCGTAATCGCCTTCATCCGCTGTTTCAATAGCTTCGATTGCCGCTTCCTCAGATGCCTGCGCTTTTTCTTCCGCCGCTTTCTGTTCCTCCTCGGAAGCCCCGGCGTCTCCGGCCACATTAGCCTGCACCCGGTCCAGAGTAGCTTTCAGCTGAACGATATCGTATTCCTGCTGGGCAATCTGCTGCATCAGCTCGGCAATCTCAGCGCTCTGATCCGCCGTAATGTCCACATCATAATTATTTGATACATTATTTACAATATTTGTAATTTCTTCAATATTTGTGATATTGTTTTCGATTACCTGGGTCTTTGTCTCGTTGATGACCGCAGTCGCCTTGCTCTGGCCCACATTATTTGCCAGGTTTCCGGTCGTCACCAGTTCCTGGTTTGCAAGCTCTACTTTCTGGGGATCAAGCTGCTGTTTGCTTGCCGTCTCGTATGCCATGATGACGCCTGTCAGCGCCCCTGTGCCGGAAACCTTAAACGGGCAGGCCGCCACCACCTGGCAGTTTGTCACGCCGGAAGTCGACAGGGTAGAAGCGATCATATTGCAGGTTACCCACTCCAGGTTCGCCGTTTTTACCTGAATACCGCCGGAGGAGGTGGGAGCTACCAGAGCGCAGCTAAAAGTATAATTTCCAATCTGCTCCAGCGGAACATACGCTCCAAGATGGTTTCTCTCGTCCGTATTGTTGATGTAAATCACATCCACGCTGTTGTAGTCTACGCCAAAATACCGCATCATGGTATTTTTCTGTTCGTCCGTCAGGTCAACTCCCAGCGTTACCACCTTGCGGCTGTCGGCCATCGCCGGAGCGGCGCATCCCAGAGCAACCGTAAATGCCAGTATCATACTGCTCAACAGTTTCTTTTTCATGTTCTTATCCTCCTTATTCCTCATTCCTTGTAAGTGCATCCACAATCTTTTCAAAATGCATAAAATGCGACGCTTTTACGAGAACTGCATCGCCTTCCCGTATCCACTGCGGCAAACCGGCAAGGGCTTCCTCCGTGGTATCAACAGCAATAACATCGGCCTGTGCATTTGTTTTGCGCAGCGCCTCCGCCAGGTTCCTGCAAAGTCTGCCAACGCAGATGTACCGGGAAATATCTGTCTTGCCAGCAAAAACCCCCACGTCCTCGTGAAGCTTCTTTTCCTCCGGGCCAAGTTCTCCCATATCCCCGAGAACTGCAATTTTTCTTCCCTGGGCGGCACCTGCAAAAGCTTCCAGAGACGCCTTCATCGACACCGGGTTTGCGTTGTAGCAGTCGTCCACCACCGTAACTCCCCGGTGCTCCATCACCCGGAAGCGCCCCGGAAGGGCCTGCAGTTTTTCGATGCCGCGGGAAATTTCTTCCGCCGTCATGCCCATAGCCTCTCCCACAGCGGTGGCCGCCAGAGCGTTTTGCACCATATGTTCTCCGGGGATCGGAATCAGCACCCGAAAACTTTTGGTCCGATCGTGAATCGTACACCTTACTCCCTTCAGGCCTGCGCTTTCAACAGCGTCCGCCCAAATTTCGCAGCGGCTTTCCATTCCAAAAAATGAGGGCGTAATCCCTTTCATTTCCTGAAGGCCAGCCAGCTTATCATCATCTCCGTTCAGGATAATCTTCCCGTCAGAAGAAATGAAATCAAATATTTCCGATTTTGCCTTCAGAACGCCGTCCCGGTCTCCCAGGAACTCCAGATGGCACGTTCCGATATTTGTAATCACACAGATATCCGGCCGGGCAATCTTGCTGAGCCTGTGCATCTCCCCGAAATGGTTAATGCCCATCTCCAAAACCGCCACTTCATCCTCCTCCCGCAGCCGGAACACTGTGAGCGGCAGTCCCAGTTCGTTATTAAAATTTCCCAGCGTCTTCAGCACCCTGTACTTTTCAGACAGCACACTGGCAATCATTTCCTTGGTGCTGGTCTTTCCTACGCTGCCGGTAACGCCCACCACCTTTACCTTCAGCTGCTGCCGGTAAAATTCTGCAATTCCCATCAAAGCCTTCTGTGTGGACTCCACAAGAATATACGCTCCAGAGCAGTTTTGCGGCGCCTTCTCGCACAGGACGCACAGCGCCCCCTTTTCAAAAACCGACGGGATAAACGTATGTCCGTCTGCCCGTTCCCCTACGATAGCCGCAAATAATCCGCCTTTCTGCACTTTGCGGCTGTCGGTGGTGATATCTGTAATTTCTTTCTCAAAGTCTGCTTCCGGCCCGAAGTATGAACCATTGCAGGCCTTCGCTATATTTTTTAACGTCAGATTCTTCATAATCGCCTCGTTTCTTATTTCACGGCGTCAAAGCATATCCCCGCCGTTTCAGCGTTATTTCATGGACACCTGAATCAGTCTGTCACAGAGGTCTGCAAAAGACATTCCAAGAGCTGCCGCTTCCTGCGGAAGCAGGCTGGTAGGCGTCATTCCCGGAAGCGTATTTGCTTCCAGGCAATACATCTGACCATTTTCGTCCATCATAAAATCCATCCGGGCATAATTTTCAAGCCTCAGCGCAGCGTATGCATGCAGCGCAATTTCCTGCATCTTTTTTGTCTGCTCTGCCGGAAGGGGCGCCGGACACGTCTCTATCGTACTTCCCGGCTGATACTTGTTTTTGTAATCGTAGAATCCCTCGATCGGGACAATCTCTACAATGGGATATGCCTCTTTATCCACAACGCCCACCGTATATTCCCGGCCCTTTATGTACTGTTCGGCGACCAGCTTATCCTCATAGGAAAATCCGTTCTCTACTGCTTCCCGAAAATCTTCTTCCGTCTCCGCAATATAAACACCGACGCTGGAACCCCCGCAGGCAGTTTTCACCACGCAGGGCAGTTTCAGGCCAAGCTCCGCCGCCGTTTTGCGAACGTCAGACTTCCTGAGTATCATGCCTTCCGGCGTAGGCACTCCGTTTTCACGAAACAGCTGCTTTGTGATGGTTTTATCCATAGCCAAGGCGCTTCCAAGATACCCGCTCCCCGTATAAGTGATGCCCATCAAGTCAAAAGCTGCCTGGATCCTTCCGTCCTCGCCGCAGGCCCCATGCAGGGCAAGAAAAACGACATCCGCCGCTTTGCAGGCCTCCAGCACCTTCGGTCCGAAAAATTCTTTTCTCTGCGCCTTCAGCGCCTCTATATTATCGTTGAAGCTTTCCATATACGCCGCAGCAAGTCTTACGTCATATTCATCTGCAAACGCATTGTCAAGATCCAGATCTTCCCGTCCGCAGAAAACGTCAATCAGTATCGCCTGATGACCTTTCTCGCGAAGCGCTTCGCACACCTGCGTTCCGGATACGATGGAAACCGCTCTCTCCGTACTGGTTCCTCCCGCCAAAACGACTATCTTCATTCTTCCCGCCTCCTTCTTTTCAGTATACCTAAAAGGAAGTCACAATACAAGTGTATCATCACTTCCTTTCTCTTAAGTTTTTATTAGAATTTTATTTACTTTCCAGTATTTTATCAATGCTCACAAGCTTTACGCTGAGCACAAAAATCTCCGCTGCAATCGCCAGTTCCTCCGGCGTCGGATAAGACGGCGCGATACGGATGTTGCTGTCCTTGGGGTCCTTGCCATAAGGATAAGTGGCTCCGGCCTCCGTCATCACAAGCCCTGCCTCCTTCGCCTTTGCCACAATCGCTTTTGCGCATCCCGGCAGAGCGTCGAAGGAAATAAAGTAGCCGCCCCTTGGACGAATCCATGTGCCGATCTCAAGATCGCTCAGTTCTTTGTCCAGCACGTTCAGTACGGCTTCAAATTTCGGCCGCATGATGTCCGCATGTTTTTTCATATGGTTGACCATGCCGTGAATATCCTTAAAATAACGCACATGGCGAAGCTGATTCAGCTTATCGTGGCCAATGGTCTGTATTCTCATGTGCTCCCGGATGAACTTCAGATTTGCCGGAGACGCCGCCATCGCCGCTACGCCGGAACCGGGGAAGCTCACCTTTGAGGTAGAGCAGAATTTAAACACCATATCCGGATTTCCTTCTTTTTTGCACTCCATCAGAATTTCGATCAGATGATCCTGCTTGTCGTCATACAGATGATGGATTCCATAGGCGTTATCCCAGTAAATACGGAAGTCCTCCGCCGCCGGTTTCAGCCGGGCGAAACGGCGTACCGTCTCGTCAGAATACGTGATGCCCTGGGGATTGGAATATTTTGGCACGCACCAGATACCCTTTACCGTCGGATCATTGTTCACATATTCCTCCACCATATCCATGTCAGGTCCGTCCTGCGTCATGGGAATGTTTACCATCTCAATTCCAAAGTATTCCGTGATTGCAAAATGACGGTCGTACCCCGGCACCGGACAGAGGAATTTCACTTTATCCAGTTTACACCAGGGCGTACTTCCCATCACGCCGTGCGTCATGGAGCGCGCCACTGTATCAAACATAATATTCAGGCTGGAATTTCCATAGATAATGATCTGATTCGCCGGAACCTCCGTCATATCGGCCAGAAGCTCCTGTGCCTCGGGGATACCGTCCAGAACGCCGTAGTTGCGGCAGTCTACCCCTGTCTCACACTTCAGATTCGACGTGCTGTTCAACACATCCATCATGCCCATCGCCAGATCAAGCTGCGCCGCCGATGGTTTTCCTCTCGACATATCCAGATGCAGATTCTGCGCCTTGATCTGATCAAATTTTTTCTCCAGCAATTCTTTTTCTTCCAGCAATTCTTCTTTGCTCAAATCTTTGTAAGCTGTCATTTTTTCATTCTCCTCCTGATTTTGTATATGAACCCTGCGCCGGATCCGTTCTTTCCAGGCCAATATATACTGTCACTGCCGCAGATAAATCCCCTGGGATTCAATCCAGTCGTCAATGTCCTCAATACATTCCTGCGCCCACGTGGGACTCAGCGCCTGTTCTGCAGCTTCGCCTTTCAGCCCCTGTCCCGGCTTCCCGGCTTTGGTTTTTTCCATATCTTTGCGTGTCGCATCTTCCTTTTTCATGACATGCCCTCCTTTTTACGCGGCGGCTGCGCCCGCCCGGGCCTGCCTGCCGTCAATCTCTTTCTTTCCGGTTGAAAAATCCTTCCTGGCCAAGCTCCTGCACATGCACGCTGCCCCGCACATTGAATTTCAGTTCCGGATTTTTAATGCTCACCTTTGTGTGATCCGGCACAGAGGATGTAATAAATGCGTTGCTTCCAATCACCGCGCCCTCGCCAATCACTGTCGCTCCTCCCAAAATGGAGGCTCCCGAATACACAGTCACATTATCCTTAAGCGTCGGATGACGTTTAACATTTCTCAGGGACTGACCGCCTCTTGTGGAAAGCGCTCCCAGCGTTACGCCCTGGTAAATCTTTACATTTTTCCCAATGACAGTGGTCTCTCCCACTACCACGCCCGTGCCATGGTCAATAAAAAAATATTCGCCGATGGTTGCTCCCGGATGAATGTCAATTCCCGTCAGATTATGGGCATATTCTGTCATAATCCTCGGGATCATGGGAACGCCCAGTATATGCAGTTCATGAGCGATACGGTTTACAGTGATGGCAAACACTCCCGGGTAGGAGAAGATGATCTCGTCCGTATTAAACGCCGCCGGGTCTCCGTCGTAAGCCGCCTGCACATCCTTGGCCAGAATCTCCCTCAGCCATGGCAGCCTTGTGAGAAACTGCTGCACAATATCTTCGGCTTTTTTTCTCTTTTCCTCATACGAAGCCGCCTTATTTTCTTCGGCATAATTCAGCGCCTTCTCCACCTGCTTTGTCAGCTCATAGTCAATGTTTTCCAACAGTTCCCCGACATGGTAGCGGATCGTGGCTCCCTTCAGCTTTTTTTCCACAAAATATCCCGGAAACAGCACCTGCCTCACCATTTCCAGAATCTCAATAATCATCTGACGGTTAAGCCGGTTATCCGAATCAATATTGCAGATCACCGCGTGCTCCTCGTAACTGTCCAGCAAAGATGCAACCAACTGCCCCATCTTCGCTTCCTGTGATTTATCCATGCGCTTCTCTCCCAAAATACAATTTGCGGATAGTATAGCACATTTCATAAAAAAGAGCAAACCCGTATCACGGATTTGCCCCTTCGCTTTTTATATTCTATCTGTATTTTTTCGTAATGTCAAGAAAAGCCGCAGTTTAAAAAGATTTTATTGTTTGAACGCCTGCTTTCTGATATACTGAATATCTACGTATACTGCAATATTGGAGGAAACCACCATGGAGCGAAACAGGCGTCTTTGCATTACCGGATATATTACTTTCTTTTTAAGCGGAATCTGCGCTATTTCCAGCGGCGTTATCGTCAGTATTCTGCAGGACAAATACGGTTTTTCTTTCGGAGTGACCGGAACGATGCTCTCTCTTATGAGCATCGGCAATATGGCCGCCTCTTTTATCTCCGGTTTTCTTCCCCGGAAAATCGGAACCCGCAGCACTGTTCTGCTGCTTGGCAGCGGCTACTTTCTGGGGTATCTCCTGATGTCTTTTACCGGCATAATCGGACTTCTGACTGCTGCTTTCCTGGTTGTGGGCATCGCAAAGGGCTGCGCCCTGAACAATTGTACCGTACTTGTCGGAAACAACAGTGCTGACCGCACAAAGGGCATGAATATCATGCATGCCTGCTACGCCTGCGGTGCGCTGCTGTGCCCGTTTCTGATTGCTTTCCTTCTCAGATTTAATACAAAACTTCCAATGATTGGCATTGCGTCTGCAGGTCTTGTCATGTGGCTGATATTTTTTCTGGCAAAGCTGCCCGGAAAATCTGCCAAAGCAACGGGCGCAGCCCAAAAGGAGTCCATGGATTTCTTAAAAAGCAAGACCTTCTGGATTCTGACCGCTCTGTTGTTCTGCCAGAATGCAGCGGAAACCAGCGTTACCGGATGGCTCGTCACCTACTATAAAAATCAGGAAATATTAAGCGGCGCTCTGAGCACATATACCGTCACCATCATGTGGGGCGCCACACTGATTGCAAGGCTTCTCATCGCCTTTGTTTTTCCCATCAAAAATACGTTTAAATCTCTGGCTGTTATGGGCCTTGGCTGCACTATTCTCTATGCCGCCATGATTCCTGCAGACCAGCCGCTGCTGGCGATTGCAATGCTGTTTGCCTTTGCCTTCTCGATGGCCGGCGTAAACCCTGTAGCCGTTGCCGGAGTCGGCAAAATTATGAGTACTGCCAGCATGGGCGTCATGCTTCCTCTCGCAGGAATCGGCGCTATTGTAATGCCCTGGATCATCGGTGCCGCGGCCGATCATATCGGTCTGAGGGCAGGAATGATGTGCAACCTTATTCCCTGCGCAGGGATCCTGATTTTAAGCCTTCTGATGATGCGGGCAAAAGAATAGCTGCAGTAATTGCCGGGAAGATCAAATACTGCTGATATTTTTCTTGACATCCGCAAAGCGATACTGTATAATTTCTGTTGTTGCAGAAAAAAAGCTTTTTCTCATCTGCCCAGATAGCTCAGTTGGTAGAGCAGAGGACTGAAAATCCTCGTGTCACTGG
>JAUNFZ010000097.1 GCA_030524785.1 Eubacteriales bacterium | reverse complement strand
TGCGACCTCCTGGTCCCAAACCAGGCGCTCTAGCCAAGCTGAGCCACACCCCGATTCCGTCATACCTGCGCAATCCTCAATTGACGCATCTAAGATTATATTATAGCCCTAAAAAAAAGTCAACTCTTTTTTTCGCAAACATGCGCCCAAATTGCAAAGTGGAAATAAACTTTTCACTTCAGGCCCAAATCGCAATTATTTTCCGACTTATGTATTTTTCATTCCAGATACTTTATCTGATAATCCGCATTGCCTTCTTCGTCCAGTTCCATCACAATATAACTGGGCTTTCTTCCCTCCTGACGCGGATATGACAGGCTTCCCGGATTGAGCAGAGTCACTTTTCCTCCGTCCTCAATTCTCGGACGGTGTGTGTGACCGTACATGACGATATCGAATCCTCTGGCCTGAGCCTCCCTGGCCAGCATTTTTGTGTCCAGCGATACGTAATAATAATGTCCGTGGGTAAGAAGTACCTTATATTTACCAAGGACAATCTCCTTCTCCTTTGGCATATCCCCAAAGAAATCATTATTCCCGCTCACAATGTCCAAAGGACAGTTTACTATTTTCCGGATCCTGCTCTCGTTTTCCTCCACATCCCCCAGATGAATCACACGGTCAACCGGCTTCTCTGCATGCATTGCTTTCTCCAGATTTCCATCCTTGCGGTGCGTATCACTGACAATAAGTATCTTCATTGTAACATGTTCTCCTTATCCTAATACGTTTTTCAATTGTTTTTTCATTTCGCGAAGCGCTTTTCCCCGGTGACTGACCTCATTTTTCTGTTCCGGTGAAAGCTGAGCGGACGTGCATCCATACTCTGGGAGCCAAAACACCGGGTCGTATCCAAACCCATGATCTCCGGCCGGCTCGTATGCAATACGGCCTTCCATCACCCCGCGGCTGACCAGCGTCTGCCCCTCCCCAAGCACCGCCGCAATGGCACATACAAAGCGCGCACTGCGCTTTTGGGCCGGAACTTTGTCCATGCGCTCCAGGATAATTCTGTTTTTAATTTCATAGGAAGTGTTCTCACCCAGATAGCGGGCGGAATAAATCCCCGGTTCTCCATTCAGCCAATCGATCTCCAAACCGGAATCATCCGCCAGAACAATGTCGTCCGGCCCGGTCAGTTTTCGGACGGCCTGCGCCTTTATGACCGCATTTTCTTCGAATGTACTTCCGTTTTCCTCTGTCTCTGTGAAAATTCCGGCCTCCTTCATAGACAGCACTTCTGCTCCTAGATCTCCCAGGATCATACGGATTTCTTTCATTTTCCCTTCGTTTCCTGTTGCGAAAATAATTCTGTTCATTTCGAACTCCATTCTCTGCTTTTTGTGTATACTTTCAGGCAGACATTGCACCCGTGTTCTTCTTCTGTCCGCTTCCAAACCGTTCCATTGTGGCTGATGTACCCCTCGCCGTCCGAAATGTCCACATTGCCTGTAGACTCATCCGCCGCATATTCCGTCGCCACCGGATACATTGCATCCGGTATGTACAGCCTTATCATGACCGCAAACCTCTGGCCGCCTTCAAGCGCCGCCGGGTGCTCCAGCGGGATTGTGTAATATCCTGCCTGCTCTATTTTGCCGCTCTGTATTGGCACGCTCTTTAAAAAAGAGGAGGTGTCTGTAAAATTCTCTATTACGCTGATTTCATACTCTGCGTTCTTTCCAGTAGCATAGAATCCCACTGCCTCCAGGCTCTCCATCCCCTTTGCCTCATAGACATTGGCAAAAAAGCAGACGCCGTCGCCGTATCCAAGCTGACCAATCCAGCCGCACAGGTCTGTCTCATACAGGTTATCATAATTGTCGGTATCCTCAATCTTTGTATAGACAATCGCGTTTCTTCCTATATTGACATCCTCATACGATACATAAAAAATACCATTTTCGCCAAATTCCTGTCCCCAGCTGTTCTGACAGATAAACGCGCCGTTTTGCCGGGCATTATAATTGAAAGAAGCCGCAGGATAATTATCATCCCAGCCGATAATGATGATATCGTGATTCGATCTTTCATCTCCATTATACAGATAGGAATATTCCAGCTGATTATAATACACCGACGAACTGAAGGCGTTATTCAAATCCATATAAATCGACGACTGCACCGCTCCATATCTGTAGACTGCCTGTTTGATGGCCTCATAATCCTTGTCCTTGATCATCTGCATTTCCTGCACATGCTTCACGGGCGCAAGCGATGGGTCGGAGATCCCGTCTCCATAAGGGTCATCCGCTTCCAGCACCGGTCCCTGCCATCCTGCCAGATAGGCCATCACCATTGTGTAATCGCCCCCGTCGTTCTGTCCCTTTGCAAAATGGTTCTGCAGGGACAGATGATCTGCGGAAAATATCCATTCTTCCTCCGGCAGAAAATAAGCTTCCATGGCAGAGGACGCGGCCACCGCCCAGCACGTTCCGAGCGCTCCCTGGTTTTTTACCATAGGGCTTCCGCCAAATTCCCTGACATCATACCTTTCCGGCAGGCTGCCGTTCGTCTCCGCCAGCGTATGTTCCGTATACGATTGCTGTTTTCCGGTCGTCTCTGCCTCCTCTACCCGCTTTGATATGTCATATCCAAGCCACAGCAAAAGGCATACCAATACAACCGTCAAAATCCTTTCCAGTCCCTTTATCAAGCTGTCACTCCTGTTTTATCCTGCGAGGCGGTTTCGGTCCCAGATATTGATACACATATGTTTTCATCATTCCATTATATATTTTTCTGTTCTTATCCGCCTTTTTCCCAATGTATTTTTCAGCCTCAGAATATGCGGTAATCACATATTCAGACCAACTGTCAAGCCGTGAGAAACCCTGGCCGATTTCCCGGTAAAGTTCCGGCAATTTTTCCTTTTCCTCTATCCTCTCCCCATAGGGCGGATTGGTAATAATAAAACCATACTTTTTTGGATGGCTAAGCTGCGATATCGGACGCTGCTGAAAATGTATCAGCTGTTCTACTCCCGCACGGCGCGCATTTTCCCTAGCAGCTCTTACGATATCTCCGTCAATATCATATCCCTGGATATCTGTCTCCACTTTCCTGTCCACGCGCTCCGCGGCATCCTCCGCCGCTCCATCCCAAAGCTTCTTCGGTATCAGATGTTTCCAGTGCTGGGCCAGAAAGCTCCGGCTGCTGCCCGGTGCAATTCCCGCCGCCATCATCGCTGCTTCTATGGGAATTGTACCGCTTCCGCAGAAGGGATCTACCAAAATTCTGTCCTTTTTCCAGGGAGTCATCATGATGAGAGCCGCCGCCAGCGTCTCCGTGATCGGCGCCCTGCTTGTAAGAAGACGGTATCCCCTTTTATGGAGAGAATCCCCGGAAGTATCGAGTCCGATCACAGCCTCATCCTTCATAAATGCAACGCGTACCGGATACAAGTCTCCGTTTTCCTCAAACCATTCCTGATGGTACACGGTCTTCATCCGTTCCACCATGGCTTTCTTCATAATGGATTGAATATCCGAGGGACTAAACAATTTGCTTTTAATCGAAGTTGCTTTCGCCACCCAGAATTTCCCATCCCGCGGGATATAGTTTTCCCAGGGCAGCGCCTTCGTTTTCTCAAACAGTTCATCAAAGGTTTCCGCGTGAATCCTGCCCACCTTCAGCAAAATACGTTCCGCTGAGCGCAAAAAAATATTTGCATAACAGACAGCTTCCATGTCTCCCCAAAAGGTTACTTTTCCATCCTCCACCTGGCTGATTTCGTAGCCCAGATCCAAAATTTCCCTTTTCAGCACCGCTTCCATCCCAAAGTGGCAGGGTGCAATCAATTCTATGGTCTGCATTTTTTGCTCCTGTCTATCATCTTATGCAAATCTTTCCTTATGTTATCATAAAGCCCAACCACCATTTCTGTCAATATCTTCTCTTTGATTTTAATGATTCTGTCTTTTTTCCCCGGTAAGCGTGAAGGCCTCCCACGACGGATTTTACCATATATCCTTTCTTTGCCAGTTCCTTTGCCGCCGACAGGCTCAGAGATCCGCGTTCGCAGTAAAAGACCAGCCAGACGTCCATCGGGAACATGCCGCAGTCCTTAATTTTTTCATATGGTATATTCACAGCTCCTCTGATGTGCCTCTCCATATATTCCTCCGGCTCCCGCAAATCTATAATCAACGCATCCGGATTTTCCACATAAACTTCCAGTTGCACCGGCGTAATCATTTCAAAATCCATTCCTGCACACTCCCTGATTCTTATATCCCAGTTTATTCCGCCGCCGCAAAATTGTGCCGGTTTCCCCACAGCTCTGTCTGCAAAAGCAGTTTTCCTGTTTGTCCGTCGAAAAGGGCGCCTCACAGCGGAAGCGCCCCATAAGCCCTGTTTTTACCTGATTTTCTGTTAATAATCGCAGTCAGATGCCTCATTCTGAGTTCCTGAACTATTTTTCGCATTGCTTGTTTTATTCTGCATGTTCTGAGCCTTATTCTGGCTGTTTGCATTGTTTCCACCACCTGTTGTGTTTCCCATACCGTTGGCGGCACTACTTGTTGTGTGTGTGTTCTGCATATTCTTATTTTTCGCCATGATCATAACCTCCTGAATGTTAACTATTAGTTACAATCACTAGTATTTCTTAATATTTTTTAAAATATGTATTGCAATTTTTTCCATTATATATTATAATTCTTTTCGTAAGAGACACTACCTCTTACGACCCCTTATTAATTATTTATACTCCCCTCGAGACAGCCGGTAGCTCCCCTACCGGCTGTTTCACTTTTCTATTCTGCTGCGCCAGGGCGCGCGTTCTTCCAGATCCGGAAAATGATATGTTTAAGTTTCGGGCAGCCATCATATGAGCGGCTGTCACTGCTTCCATCATCTGTCTCCATGGCTTTTAAAAATAGCAATCACCAGTACAACCAAAAGAATCGGCACAAAAAATCTTGCTGCCAGCGCCACCACTGATCCAAGCAGGGACAGCAGCAGAAAAATAATCACAACCGCAACAATCGGGATCACCCATTTTGCCACAAAAGGGCTGATATTCCATGTATGAATATGACGTTCAAAATTACCCCTGCTTTCAGCCGTTTCTTCTGTTTCTGAACCATAACTTTCCGACCGGTAACCATATTCCCGGCCCCCGGTTTCCGCAGCCTCGGCGGTATCCAGCAGCGTTTTGGCAATAAACACCGGGCTTCCCAGTTCCTCCAATACCTGACTTTCCGATTTTCCCGCCCTTACGGACTCCGAAATATATTCCTCATAGTAATGCAGATGGCCGTCGATCTCCGCCGCCGGCAGCTCTCCCTGAAGCTGCGCCTGCAGCGTATCTAAAAACTCTCTTTTTGTCATCTTCTTATCTTCTCCTCATATAAACCGCCTTACGCGGCCGCCCTCAGGGACTTTTACTGAAATTATAGGGCAGACGCGCAAATTTAGCAAGAACTTTTCTTGATTTTGAAAATCATACAGACTATACTATACATATGACTTGTACTAAAGGGGAGAGGGATCATGAAAAAGAGTACACTCGCAATACTGCTGCTGACGCTCTGCTGCATAGCCGGTCTTTCCGGCTGCCGAAGAAAATCCGTGGACACGAAAACAATCACAGAAACACAGACAGAAACGCAAAAGCAGACGGAAACGCAGAAACAGACAGAAACGCAAAAGCAA
>JAUNFZ010000024.1 GCA_030524785.1 Eubacteriales bacterium | reverse complement strand
ATTTTCGGAAGTGAAACATTGATATTTTCGGAAGTGGGTGATATACTACTTCTATAAAAGAGATTTTATGGAGGTGTTCCGTGGAAAATAAATATTTAAAACGAATCGCGGATCGTGTACTGCAGGAGCGGTTGGCATCAAGCGGCGCTGTGCTGATTGAGGGCCCGAAATGGTGCGGCAAAACCAGAACAGCCCTGGAAAATTCAAAAAGTCATTTGTTTATGCAGGATCCGGACAAAGCGGGTTCTTATTTGAAAGCAGCAGATACGAAGCCTTCATTGCTCTTAAGGGGCGATACACCGAGACTGCTGGATGAATGGCAGACTGCGCCAGTACTCTGGGATGCTGTGCGTTTTATGGTAGATGAGCGCGGGAAACCCGGACAGTTTATTCTGACAGGCTCAGCGGTTCCAAAGGACAATGCGGTGCAGCATACAGGCACAGGACGAATCTCCAGACTGATGATGCGTCCGATGAGTCTTTATGAATCTATGGAATCCAATGGCAGTGTTTCGTTGAAAGCTCTGTTTGATGGTGAAACAGAAATTGACAATTTCTCAACCCTGACGATAGAGCAGATTGCATTTGCAATCGTGCGGGGCGGCTGGCCGGCGTCTATTGGACAGACAGAAAAAATTGCGCTGCGCCATGCGATTGACTATGTGGAGGCGGTTATCAATGCAGACGTCTCCAGAGTAGATGGCATTGAAAAGAACCCTGTTCGTGTAAGGGCACTGCTGCGGTCCCTTTCCAGAAATATTTCGACCCTGGCAACCATCAGGACGATCCATGATGACATTGCCATGGGAGATGCGGACGAAAACATCTCAGAAAAAACAATCAGTCAGTATCTGAACGCGCTGGATCGGATTTTTGTCACAGAGAATCTGCCGGCATGGAATCCGGCCCTGCGTTCCAAAACGGCGATCCGCACATCGCCAAAGCGGCAATTTGTTGACCCGTCTATTGCAGCGGCAGTCATGCGGCTGACCTCATCAAGATTGCTGGAAGATTTCAATTACTTTGGCTTTCTTTTTGAATCCCTGTGTGATCGGGACCTGCGCATCTATGCGGAAGCAATTGACGGACAGATTTTCCATTATCGTGATGCAAGCGGTTTGGAGGCAGATGCCGTTATTGCATTAAACGACGGCCGCTGGGCGGCAGTTGAAGTAAAGCTGGGATCAAAAGAGATTGAGGATGCGGCAGTACATTTGCTGAAATTGAAAGATAAAGTAAACACCGAGAAAATGCGGGAGCCATCCTTCCTGATGATTTTGACAGGGACAGAGATTGCCTACCGCAGAGAAGACGGCGTTTATGTTGTTCCGCTGGGGTGTCTGAAGGATTAAAGAGCGTCCGGACTTGCCACGAACCGCCGCCAAATGGTTGGGACAGCGCCAGACGCCCGAAACAGCCGCAGCCGCTTTGGCGCTGGAGCGGCATAAAAGTTATGTTAATAGACAAAATGTACAAAATTAGTCGAAAAACGGCGAACCGTGTATTTTTTTAGATACACGGTTCGCAGAAAGTTATCCACAAAATTTCGGGTGGAAAAGCTGTTAAAATGGACTTATGCACGAAGTTATACACATTATCCACAAAAAGTGTGCCTTATTTGGCGGTTTACATAGTATTTTTCAAGAACAAACGTTTTGGCAAGGTCTACTAAATTTGGCGTAAATCAGGGGATATTCGGCTGATGTTTTATCGCGTTACGGTAAAGGAATATTGATTTCTGGAATTTGGGGAATAGGAGATGGAATACTCCCGTATGTTTCCCCGGGCGTCTGCAGCTACTGTCTCTACCGTCAGCATGGCGCTGCCGGCGCGGATATTGAAAGCTTCTGCGATTTCGGGAAGCGCTTCGCTGGCAAAGACGGTTCTTGAAACGCTGCTGATACGTGTTTCCGGATTCTGGTCGAGGATAGCATAAAGAGATTCTGTCTCGAAATCGTGACCGAGAATAAAACGGTTTTCCTCATACAGAAGATAGGAATCAATATAAACGATGGGCATATCGTCCGCATAGCGAAGCCTTGTCAGATGAATCACTTTGGCGCCCGTATCTGTTTCCAGCATCTGGGCGATTTTTTTATTGCAGTCGTCCACTGTCAGCCGGATTAATTTTGTCTTGGGAGACATCCCCAGCTCTTTCACACGTTCATTGTAATTAGATACCGCATCGGAATATCCCAGATTGAGCTTGCGGTCGAGAATAATCGTGCCGCGGTTTCTCTTTTTTTCTATGTACCCTTCATTGGAGAGCTCGTTCATGCACTGGCGGATGGTGGCCTTACTGATGCCTAAAAGTTCCGACAGAGCGCTTTCACTTGGAAGAAGGTCCCCGGGAACAAGCTCTTTGCTCTGAACAGCATTTAAAAGAATATTTTTTAACTGCATATATAAGGGTGTTTTTAAACTTTTATCCAAGTGTATCGTTTCAAAATTCATACCAAAATCCTTTCAGCCAATTATTTTTCGTCCCCAGGCAAGATCAGTCATCCAAAATTTGTGCACTTCCCGCAAGCCACTGCAGCAGCCGGTTCCATAGAATTGGGTAATATTCCCAGCCGGTCATGGCATCGGGAGCCCAATGGGCGGTACAGTCGGTGGCATATGCCATTGTACGCCCTGCGCCAAAGGAGCCGAGAGCGATGATGGGATCTTTTTCGAAGGTGAGAATAACGTCAGCCCCATCTTTGGGGATAAGGCGGTTGTAGCCGAGAATATAGGGCCACTGTACAGGAAAGCCTGACAGAATTTCATGCCGCTTAGGATCACATGTCAGATCGGCTCCCTCGGGAACTTCCACGCGGTCGTCGTAAGTAAGAAGCGTTACGGGAAGAATTTCTTCAATGGGAGTGTCCTTATAGTTCCCTTTTGCCTCATATCCCTGAAAAGTGGAATAGCCGCCGATCATGGCAAAACCGCCGCCTTCGGAGACGTATTCCCGGATCAGCTTAAGAAGATTTACCGTTCTGACGCCGCTGCGGCACATATCCGGAAGGAGAAGAAATACATCCGAACCGATATCGCTGAAAAGAATCACGTCATACGAACGGAGCGCCTCAAGGGTGCGCGGAAAATCTCTGGCTGCCAGATGGCTGGGAATATGTGTAAATGTATGGCCAAGGGATTCCAACATTTCTTTCATTATAAGGTAGGATTCTTCATATCCCACGCTGAAGGTCAGGTCATATCCTTTTATGCTGCCATTTTGTGTAATGGTTGTTTCACCGACAAATAAAATAGAAAGTTTTTTGCTCATCATATAGTCCTCCACAATAATTCTGAATTAGAAAAGATAAATACGGATGAATTAGAGTGCGGCATATATGCGCAAAAGTATCATTCAACTATATAATAGCGGAAGAATCGCGGGATTACAAGCATTTTTTATGTTTAATTTGTTCTTAATCAGGGCTTGACTTTCGCAAAATCATATGTTAGGATGTATTTATCAAATAAATACGTATCTATTTAAAAATAGTTCGTGTTTAAATGAGTTAAATACGTATTTAATGGAAAAATATGGATGCGGTACGGGGAATGGCCAGACCCGGCGCAAAATATCATTCAAAAATTAACAAAAGAAAGGACAGTGTATGATGAAAAAGAAAATGATCGTTCCTATAATTGCAGCTTCTTTGGCAGTTACCATGATATCAGCGGGGGTATGCGCGGCTGATGAAGAAAAAACGATTGCGGGAATTGTTTTCCAGGACGACGAATTTATGAACGCGCTGATCAACGGTATGTCGGACGCATGTGAAGAAAACGGCGTAAAATTCGTTTCTTCCAACTCCAATAATGATCAGGCACGGGAAGTGGAACTGATTAATACTTATGCCGGTCAGGGAGTGGATGCCATTTGTATCGCACCTCTGGATAAGGATGCATCTCTGGCAACGCTTGGCGCAGCGGCGCAGCAGGGCGTGGCGGTTGCATCGGTAAACATGGAAATTTCCGATTCTGATTTTCTGGTGGGCGGCTATGCTTCCGACGACTATGCAAACGGTTATCAGATCGGCGAGTATGCGGCAAAGTGGATTGCAGAAAAATACGACAGGGCGATTAAGGTTGGACTGATTCATTACGATCATCAGCTTCCCGAGCAGTCTTCCAATCGTTACGGCGGTTTCTTTGCAGCGCTGGATGACGCGGGTATCGAGTATGAGATCGTTGCAGATCAGGGCGCAGAGAAAGAAGACCTTGCGCTGACTGCTGCCAGCGATATGATTACGGCTCATCCGGACATTGACATTTTCTACGGCGCAAACGGCGGCGGCCTTCAGGGACTGACACAGGCCATTGTACAGAGCGGAATGGCAGGAAAGATGTACTCCTTCGGCTATGATGCCCAGGAGGGAATCTGTCAGCAGCTTCTGGATGAAAACGACGTTCTTCAGGGAATCGTTGTTCAGGATCCCTATTCCCAGGGCTATAGCTCAGCTACGCTTTTGATTCAGTATCTGAACGGCGAGGCAGAGGCTTCAGGAACAACAGAATCCACACCGGGATTTTTGCTGACCCGTGACGACCCGGATGCAGTGGAAGCTTACGTAGAAGAAAACTACAAATAAAAGACAGAATCCTTATCACTGAGAAAGGCTCTGGCCGGGACGTGGAATCGGTCAGAGCCTTAAAAAGACAGAAATGAACGTCTGGCTGTCTTGCTGCCAGAGAAAACTCGGATCTCGTGCGGGCCGGCCAGATTAGGAGAAAGGATTTGAGTATGAAGGTAACGGCGAGAAATATCGTAAAGGATTATCCGGGCTGCCGGGCTCTCGACAATATTTCCCTGGAACTTGAGAGCGGCAGAGTTTACGCGCTGCTGGGGAAAAACGGTTCCGGAAAATCCACATTTGTAAAATTACTGGCAGGCGTTATTTTGCCAACCAGCGGCGAACTTTTTATGGACGATCAGAGTTTGGAGCTGAAAACGCCCAGAGACGCCCATGAAAAAGGAATTGTGACGGTCTATCAGGAAATGAGCCTGATTCCGGGGCTTACAGTGGCAGAAAATATTTTTCTGAACCGTATGCCGAAAAAGGGCAGAGTGATCGACTGGAAGCGGGCTTACCAGGAAGCGGATGAACTTCTGAAAACCATGGGGATTGCCATAGATTCTCACAGAAAAGTGGAGGATCTGAGTATGTGGCAGCGGCAGATTGTGGAGATCACAAGGGCGCTGAGCTTTCAGCCGAAGGTGCTGATGCTGGACGAGCCTACGTCGTCGCTGGCCCAGGGCGAGGTACAGAATCTTCTGGATTTTATAAAGACGCTGAAGGAAAAAGACATTATCGTGATATACATCACCCATAAGCTGCAGGAGATTCACCAGGTAGCGGACGAGGTCATTGTTCTGCGGGATGGAAAGTTTGTGGGACAAAGACCACTGGAGGGTACGGACAACAGGACGATCATCAATATGATGTTCGGAGAAACATCGATCCGGAAACGGCCGGAGGATGTAAAGCCGGGCAAAGAGGTCATCATGTCGGTAAAGGGGCTGACCCAGAAAAAAACCTTTCAGAATATCACCTTTGATCTCTATAAGGGTGAGGTGCTGGGAATTGCAGGGATGCTTGGAAGCGGTCGGACAGAGCTTTTGAGGGCCATTTTCGGCGCGGACAAATTTCTGAGCGGCACCGTGGAGATTGAGGGCAAAAAAATTACAAAATTTGATCCAATCCATATGATTGACGCCGGTGTAGGGCTGACGCCGGAGGAAAGAAAGTCACAGGGGGTAATTCTGATTCACTCGGTAAAGGATAATCTGAATTATGCCAGTATCAGAATCAACACAAAGGCAAAGATTCTGGAGGACAAGCAGCGCAGGGACAAAAATGCAAAGGAGCAGGTGGACAGCCTGCAGATACGGATTCCCGGCCTGGACGCGCCCTGCAGCACGCTTTCCGGCGGAAATCAGCAGAAAGTAGTGGTTGGGAACTGGCTCAGCACGAAACCCAAGATCATGCTTTATGATGAGCCATCCAGGGGCATTGATGTAAATGCGAAACAGCAGATTTTTGAAATTATGTGGTCTGAGAGCAAAAAAGGCGTTTCCACAATTTTCGTTTCTACGGAATTGGAAGAACTTCTGGAAGTGTGCAACCGGATATTGATTATGTGCCACGGAAGACTGGTAGGTGAGGTAGACCCTGACAAATGTCCTGTGGAGGAACTCTATGCGTGCTGCATGTCGGGAGAGATACCACCTGAAATTATGTTTGACAGGGAAAGGAGTTGATAGGTTTGAGTGTTCAGGAAAATACCCGGGCAGGTTTCAGCACCAGGCTGAAGCTGTTTATTCTGGATCATATTATTGCAATTGTTCTGCTGATGCTGATCATATTTCTTTCAATTGCAAGCCCGTCTTTTCTGACGGTTTCTAACTGGCTGAATATTTTGAAAGCAGTTTCTATGAAAGGCATTATCGCTTTTGGAATGACGATGGTAATTATTGCGGCGCAGATCGATCTTTCCATCGGATCTGTGGTGGCTTTGTCCGGTGTTATCGCGGCTTTTTGTTGCGACAGGCTTCCGGCAATGACAGGGATGAGCCTGACTGCGGCGGCGGTGATCGGTATGCTGATTGCTCTCTTTGTATCCGCCCTCCTCGGCATGTTTCACGGATTTGCGGAGGTACGCTTTAAAATGCCGGCATTTATCATTACGCTGGCGACGCAGCTTTTCCTCTATGGACTGGCGGGAATTATCTGCGGCGGTTTTCCTATTGCGGGGAAGATGCCCGGATGGTTCAACAACATAGGAATAGGCAGAGTGGGAAATATACCGATACCGGCGATTCTTTTAATCATTGCCTTTGCGATTTCCTATTTTATTATGGAATATACCCCAATGGGACGTTCAATATACGCAGTGGGAGGAAATAAGGAGGCGGCCCGGCTGGCAGGTATCAATGTGCTCCGTACAGAAATGTTCTGCTTTGTAGTTACCGCTGTGTTTGCAGCGATCGGAGGTTTTATAAATTCAGCACAGGTACTGCAGGCTACCTTTAACTTTGGAAAAGGCTGGGAGACGGACGTTATTTCTGCAGTGGTAATCGGCGGAACTTCCATGACCGGCGGAGTGGGAAAAATTACAGGTACGCTGCTGGGTATCATTTTTATCGGTGTTATTGCAAACGGAATGACGCTTCTGAATGTGAGCGTATATATGCAGTATGTGATTCGGGCGACGCTGCTTTTCTGCGCGGTGCTGCTGAGTATGTTTTTACCAAAACTGAAACAGAAAATAAGCTGAGTGTTTGGAGGAAAGAATATGACGACATTTCAGATTGCATTAGATACATTTTCGCTGGATCAGGCCATTGAGATGGCTGCGATGCTGGCGGATCAGGTACAGGTGTTTGAGATAGGGACGCCTTTGGTACTGAGGGAAGGAACAAACGCGATCCGAAGAATGAGGGAGCGGTTTCCAAAACACGATATTCTGGCAGATTACAAAATGATGGACGCGGGAGATTATGAAGCCCACATTGCGTATGAAGCGGGGGCGTCTATTGTGACAGTCTGCGGCGCTGCCAATCCTGAAACGGTACAAAACGCAGTAAAGCAGGCTCGTAAGGACAAAGCCAAAGTGATGATCGATATGATTGCTGTCCGCGGCCTGGAGGAATGGCTGGAGGCATATGATGAGTTCGGCGCTGACTATATTCAGGTACATACCGCCTTTGACGGCAGGGGAGACAAATCCCCGCTGGAGGATCTGAAACTTGCGAAAAAGATTCTGAAAAAGTCCAAGTGTGCGGTAGCCGGAGGAATCGGGCTTCATGACATCAAAGAAATAGCGGCGGCAGGACCGGATCATATTATTCTTGGTTCTAGGCTCTTTGCCGCAGAAGATATAAAGGAAGAAATGAGAAAAATTGCAGCAGAAGTGAATGGAGTGTAGATATGAAAAAACTGGAATATATGGAGGAGCTGATTACAGAAATTTCTGCGGCCCTTTCTACGGTGGATGACTGCCGGGTGGAGGCTCTGACAAATGCGATCATGGAAGCGCCGCATGTATTTATCTCGGGTTCCGGAAGATCCGGTCTGAGCATACGCGAATTTGCCATGCGGCTGATGCACATGGGAATTTCGGTCTACGTGCTGGGGGAGGTAGTGACCCCAGGACTGCAGGCGGGCGATCTTCTGATTATTGCCTCCGGTTCCGGCGAGACGGAAGGACAGGTAGCGATTGCCAGAAAGGCGAAGAAGCTTGGCGGAAAAATAGGACTGATTACGATAAAGCCCGGATCGGCTATTGACGATATTGCGGATTATCCGGTGTATATAAACGCTCCGGCCACAAAGCTGAACCGCCTTCACCGGGAGGGTGATATTAAAGTGGAGTCTATTCAGCCCATGGCGTCGCTGTTTGAGCAGTGCATCCTGCTGGTGCTGGATCTGGTGATTGTGCGTCTGATGAAAAAGCGGGGATGGGATTCTGACGAGATGTTTTCGAATCATGTAAATCTGGAATAACGGAGGGCTTATGATCAACGGAGTAGTTGGATTTGGTGAAAGCGTGATTGATTTTATCCCCATGGGTATGGACGACGGCTGTACGGTCTATAAGGCCTGTCCGGGAGGAAGTGTGGCGAACATGTGCGTAGTGCTGGCCCGCCAGGGAATACCCGCCGCCTTTGTGGGCGGTGTGGGGAGAGACCATTTTGGGCAATTCCTGAAAGAGAGAATTTCACAGTACGGCGTTCACACAGAAAAAATGATTTTTACACCCGGATGCGGGACAAATCTTACGTTTGTGCATCTGAAAGAAGACGGTCAGCGGGAATATTCTTCGGTAAACCGTCCCGGAGCGGACAAGATGGTTTCTTATGACCAGATCGACGTGGAGGAAATCCTGAAATACCGGGTTCTTCACGTATCTTCCAACGCAATGGCCTGTGGAAAAACGCGGGAAGCCCAGCCGAGGCTTCTTGAGGAAGCGAAAAAGAGAGGAATGTTGATCTCTTACGATGTGAATTACCGGCCAGGCTTTTATGAGACAAAAGAGGATGCCCTTCGCGTACTGCAAACCCCTCTTGCATGGGCGGATATTGTGAAGGTAACAGAGGAGGAGCTGGAGGTGCTTACCGGAGGAAGCGGCCGAAGATCTGCGGAAAAACTCCTTGAAAACGGCGCGGGAATCGTTCTTGTGACAAAGGGAAACGAAGGGTGCGATTACTATTTCCGGGGCGGTTTCGGACATGCAGATTCTTTTCAGACGGAAGCAGTGGATACTACCGGGGCAGGCGACTGTTTTCTGGGAGGATTTTTAAGCTGGATGCTGAGAAACGGCAGCCTAAAGCAGCCCGACAAGCGGCAGATGGAGGAAGCCTGCGTTTATGCGAACAAGACGGCAGCTCTTTCTATACGGAAAACAGGGGCAATGTCCAGCGTTCCCACCCGTGAGGAAGTAGAGCAGTATAAATTTTAGGAAACGCCGGTGAAAGCGTTTCTCAAACGACAAAAGAATGGAGGAAAAGGAATGAAGCGTTCAGAGATTAATCAGAGAATACGGGAAATGGAAGCTCTTATTCAGAGGGAAGGTTTTAAGCTTCCGCCGTTTTTAAGTTTTACACCGGAGGAATGGAAAAGCAAAGGACACGAGTATGACGAGATCCGGGATAATATGCTGGGATGGGACGTTACGGATTATGGTGCAGGAAACTGGGAAAAATTGGGAAACACACTGATTACCATTCGAAACGGCAATGTAAAAAATCCTAAATATACAAAGACTTATGCGGAAAAGCTCTGCCGTCTGATTGAGGGACAGGTGTCGCCGATGCATTTTCACTGGAATAAAATGGAGGACCTGATCAACAGAGGCGGCGGGAATCTTCTGGTGAAGCTTTACCATGCAAACCGCGAGGACAACAGTCTTGATCTTGAAAGACCTGTGGAAGTTTTCTCGGACGGCCGGGAATATGTTGTACCGGCGGGAAGCACCGTTGTTTTGAAGCCGGGAGAGAGCGTGACCATGTATCCGTATTATTACCACGAGATCGTAGTGGAGCCGGGAACGGGAGAAGTGCTTTTGGGCGAAGTCTCCATGTGTAATGACGACAATACGGATAATTACTTTTTGGAAGAACTGGGAAGATTTCCGGCTGTCGAGGAGGATGAGCCTGCCTACCGGTTGCTCTGTAATGAATATCCTGCGGCCAGAGACTAAATCCATGGGACAGGTCAAAGAAATGAAAGCTATGGAGCAGAAAAAAGAGAGAAAACCTGCGGGCCGGATCCTTGTGATCGGCGCCGGAAGGGAAGGCAAAGGTTATCTTGGCAACGTATTTTCTGAGGGCGGATGGGAAGTAGCTTTCCTGGACAGGGACGCTGCCGTCATAAAAGCGCTGAAGAAGGGCTCCTATGAGGTAATGGAATACCGCGCAGAGGATACGCGAAAAAGGATTGTAGAAGGATATACGGCGTTTCTGGCGGATAAGGCTTATGGCTGTCGTCCGGCTGCTCTTGAGGCGGATGTGATTGCGCTGTGCCTTTATCCGGCAGATATCCCGGAGGCGATAGAATATCTTCTGCCTCTTTTAAAAGAGCGGGCGGCGCATCTGACGGAGAAAAAGCTTACCATATTTCCGTGTACCAATGAAAGCGGCCAGGTTCCTCTGATCGACAGAAAACTGCGGGAATCTTTTGAACCATGGGAAATTACATGGTATGAGAGCCATGTGGCTCTGCGGGATGCAGTGGTGCGCCGTCCGGTGGGGGCGGTGTCCAGCAGTTCGCTGCAGCTGGAGGCCGGGGTTGTATGTCCCATGTTGGTGGGAGAGCCCATTTATGCTGATTTTTCCGGGGTTCCCTGGATGCAGACGACGCCGGAGGACATAGATCTGTTGAAGGAATTAAAGGTGCATACCATAAACTGCGCTCACGCGGCAACGGCTTATGCGGGATATCTGAAAGGGTATCAGACAATTGATGAAGCCGCGGCAGATCCGCAGATCCGAAGCATCAGAGACGGGGTGCTTGAGGAGGCGGTTCCGGTGCTTGCAAAAGTGTACGGCGTTCCTCTGGACAGCTTGTGGGAGCTGGCGGTATTTCCGGAGAGCAAGGAGCCGTTTTCTGATCCTATTGTCAGGGTGGCTTACGATCCGCTGCGCAAACTGGCCCGCCATGACCGGCTGACGGCAAATGCATGTCTGTGCCTGGAGCACGGTGTTGACCCCGTCAATCTGATTCAGTCTATTGCCAACGGCCTGGCTTATGACGCATCGGGGGATGAAAAGGCACAGATTATGCAGCATTGGATTGCACAGCTTGGCATCGGGAAAGCGGCGGCGAAGGTGACAGGACTTTCTGAAGATCATCCGGTGGTACGCCGGGCAGCCGCCGCTTATCACAAGATTTGCACCGGACAGTGAAGTATGCAAAAAAGAAAGGTGACAGGAATGAAAAAAATAATCAATGCGCCGGATAAGGTGATTCAGGATATGATAGAGGGAATGAGACTGGCGTCTCCGGATATCCGGATTTTGCCGGGCACCTCTGTGATTGTGCGAGCAGACGCGCCGGTAAAAGGAAAGGTTGGACTGATTTCCGGAGGAGGAAGCGGTCATGAGCCGGCCCACGGCGGATTTGTGGGTACAGGAATGTTGGACGCAGCCTGCGCAGGGGATGTATTTACCTCCCCCAGTGTAGATCAGATGATGGAAGCCGTGCGTGCGGTGGACAGTGGACAGGGCGTTCTTATTATTGCGAAAAATTATACGGGAGACAATCTGAATTTTGATATGGCGATGGAGCTTCTTGCTGATGAAGGGATCCGGACAGAAAAGGTGGTTGTGCATGATGACATTGCGGTGGAGGAGAGCCCTAATACGACAGGACGGCGGGGAGTTGCCGGAACAGTCCTGGTACAGAAAGTAGCCGCTGCCTGCGCTGAACAGGGAAATGATCTGGAAACCGTAAAACGGGCGGCTCAGGACGCCGCAGACCATGTAAGAACTTTTGGGTTTGCGCTGTCTCCCTGCACAATTCCATCTGTGGGGAAGCCAAGTTTTTCTCTTGCGGAGGATGAGATGGAGCTCGGAACAGGAATCCATGGGGAGGCCGGCGTAAAGCGCATGAAAGTGCCGGGCGCCCGAGCTCTGGCAGAGCAGATGACAGAGGCGATCCTAAAGGATATGCCGGTGGAAAGCGGCGAGGAAGTCTGTGTATTGGTAAACGGCATGGGTGCGACGCCTCTGATGGAGCTTTATATTATTTATAAAGAAGTACACAGCCTGTTGACAGAACGGGGCATCAAAATTGCAAAGGCCTATGTGGGAGAATACATGACCAGCCTTGAGATGGCCGGAGCTTCTGTCTCTGTTATGAAGCTTGATGAAAAGCGAAAACAATATCTTTTGGCTCCCGCCGACACTTTGGGATTTAAACAGTTTGCATCGAAGCAGAGCGAGGTGTAGGGAATGTTGATAAAAATGATAGAGGCTGCAGCCAGGAAGATTGAAGCGAATGAGGCATACTTAAATGAACTGGACGCCGTGATGGGAGACGGAGAACACGGGTCAAACATGAAAAAATGTTTTGAAGCGGTGAGGGAAGCGCTGCCCGCCTGGGAGGGTCAACCGGAGGCACAAATATTAAAAAACGCCGGGATGAAGCTTCTTACTGCAGGCGGCGGTACAGCCACCACGCTGCTTGGCTTTTTTACAGTGAAAGCTGCGGGCTGCGTACAGGAAAGGGAGAATCTGAAACAGAATCCCGATACAAAAGAAATTGCCGCCATACTGAACGCTGCTCTGGAGGCAACGCAGGAAAAGAGCAAAGCACAGCCGGGAGATAAAACAATGATGGACGCTATGATTCCCGCCGTCAAGGCCTTTGATCAGGCTGCCGGAGAAGGCTGCACAGTTGAGGAGGCGCTGAGAGCCTGTGCAGAAGCTGCTGCGGAAGGCATGGAGGCCACAAAACAGATGGTAGCAAAACGCGGCCGCGGATTTTACGTTGGAGAAAGAGGTGTTGGAACGCCGGACCCCGGCGCTGTTTCTGTAGCGCTGATCACGTCTGCATTTTCAGAATATTTCAGAATATTCTAAAAGTTTAGCCCTTGCCAGACGGAAAATTTGAGGATATAATAAAACAAACATGCACATGATATATCGTATGTATGTTTTTGACTCAGATGATTACAAAGAAAGCGAGGCGAAACAAAATGATAAATGCAACGTCAGAGACATTTCAGAGCGAAGTACTGGACGCCAAAGGAACGGTTCTGGTAGATTTTTGGGCAAGCTGGTGCGGCCCCTGCAAAATGATCGCCCCTATTCTGGAGGAGATTGCGGCGGAGAGAACAGATGTAAAAATCGTCAAGGTGAACGTAGATGAGCAGATGGAACTGGCTCAGCAGTATAAGGTGAGCGGTATCCCGACGCTGATGGTATTTAAGGACGGCACACCGGCGGCGACATCCGTGGGGTTAATTCCGAAGGAAAAGATACTGAGTTATCTGTAGAAAAGGAATACGTGCGAGCAGCCCAAAGGGCAGACGGTTTAAAAATAAAAGTGGGGGACAGGCAAAAATGAAGGTACTTTGTTTTGGATCATTAAATATTGACTATACGTATAAGGTGGATCATATTTTAAAAAAGGGGGAGACGCTTTCCTCTGAGTCTCTGCAGGTGTTCAGCGGCGGAAAAGGACTGAACCAGTCGGTGGCTCTGGCAAAGGCCGGATGCGACACGTATCATGCGGGAGCAATCGGCGAGGACGGCAGGTTTCTGCTGGAAGTCATGAAGGAGGCCGGCGTCCATACTGAACATGTAAAAATTCGTGATGACGTCAGGTCGGGAAATACCATTATCCAGAATGATAAAGAGGGGGACAACTGCATCCTTCTGTATGGCGGGGCAAACCAGTCGATTGAGCGGGCGCAGGTGGACGAGGTGCTGGCCGGATTTGGCCAGGGCGACTTCCTGATTTTGCAGAACGAAATCAACGAAGTGGCTTATATCATGGAAAAGGCGCATGAAATCGGCATGAAAATTGTGCTGAACCCGTCCCCGATGAATGAAAAAATTTTGAAGCTGCCTTTGCAGTACGTAGACTACTTCCTGCTAAATGAGATCGAGGCGGGACAGATCCTGAACCGGGAAGACAGCGGTGAGATCGACGGCATAAAGCTGGCGGGAGAACTGCGGGAACACTTTGCGGGAGCGGCCGTGGTGCTGACATTGGGCGGCGCCGGTTCTGTATATATGGATGCTCAGGAAACTGTGCGCCAGTCGATTTATAAAGTAAAAGCCGTCGACACCACGGCGGCTGGCGATACGTTCACGGGATATTTTATTGCGGGAATCATAAAAGGCCTGCCGGTGAAGGAATGTATGGACATGGCTTCCCGGGCGTCGGCGATTGCCGTTACAAGGCCGGGAGCAGCGCCCTCGATTCCTCTTGCGGCGGAAGTGGAGAGCTTTGTGTTTTAAAGAAATATCTTATGAATAAGACAAACTTTTTCTGCCAGCGGGTAAAATCCGCTGGCAGTTTTTGTAGAACAAAGTGTGCGCTTGCCGCACACTTTCGCGCCCGGGCGGTGCTGTTTACAGCTAACTTCTTCTCCTCGAGGTGCGCATCCTTTTTTAACGCATCAAGCTTAAGGAGTATTGGTTTTACTACGAAAAATATTATTCCGGCAGCGTTGCTATTGTTCCGATAATGGGGTATACTTTTGCCAGAAGCGAGGTGCGAAGAATACCAAACGTCCTTTGACGGAAGGTGAAGCTGAACGGCTGACGGAGCAATTTGTGGTGGAATACACTTACAATTCCAATGCAATCGAAGGCAATGGCCGCACGGGACGTCTGCTTGTGAATTTGGAATTGATGAAAGCAGGGTATGTGAATGAAAGGTTAGACAGCTATTTGACAATGCTGTAAGGGGAAACAGGCAATTTGGGTCTGCCAATGTTTGATGCTTCTAATGCTGTAGAAGAATTAAAACAACCGAGGAAGCATCCAACGAAGGAGAAGGTAGAAACAATAAGAAAATATTGGGTATAGTTGCAGGAGGTATAATGGGAAAGGTAATTAAAGAAACGATTCATGCCAATGGGATAGATATCGGAATTTATACACAGGATTTTGAAAATGAATTTATTTCATTAACAGATATTGCACGGTATAAAAGTGATGACCCAACAGCAGTTATTCAAAATTGGATGAGAAATCGAGATGTGATAGAATTTCTTGGATTATGGGAAAGGCTTCATAATCCAGATTTTAAACCCCTCGAATTCGAGGGGTTTAGAAAGCAGGCAGGAGCCAATGCATTTACGATGTCGCCAAAGAAGTGGATAGAAGCTACAGATGCCATCGGTATTGTTTCAAAAGCAGGACGTTATGGCGGAACATATGCCCATAGTGATATTGCGATGTCTTTTGCAACTTGGATTTCTCCAGAGTTTCAGTTATATATTATGAAGGATTACAGGAGATTGAAGACAGACGAGAATAGCCGGTTATCCTTGAACTGGAATTTGAACAGAGAGATTTCCAAGCTGAATTACAGAATACATACGGATGCAATTAAGGACAATTTGATTCCGCCAGAATTAACACCCGCACAGGTGGCTTATACTTATGCTAATGAGGCAGATATGTTGAATGTTGTTTTGTTTGGAAAAACTGCAAAACAGTGGAAAGATGAAAATCCGAATGTAAAAGGCAATATGAGAGATGTTGCAACGCTGAATCAGTTGTTGGTACTTGCGAACTTGGAAAGCTATAATGCTGTTCTGATTAATCAAGGAAAAAATCAAAAAGAGAGAATGGAATTGCTTCGGCAGTTGGCGGTACAGCAATTGCAGACGTTGGAAATGGTAAGTTTAAATAATTTGCCGAGGTTAAAAGCAGGAATAAGAGAAAAATAGATTAGCGGTAAAGTGAAATATGAGCATCTAGGAAATGAAGTTACGGAAAACTCAGAGACGCTGGTAGTTGTATTTAAGTCAGGACTGAGCATAGATGTGGATGCCTGATGGTAAGAGAAAAAACTGGAAATTTGAAATTTAATACCCATTTTATTACCCGCATGTGATATAATGCGTGTGGGTAATAAAGTGGGTATTAAAAATCATGAGTATAGCTTAAATCAAACACAGGTGCGCATTTTCGCTGAAATAAGAAATAACCCCAATATTACAAAGGCACGGCTAATGGAACTGCTTGGCTTGGGGAAGACTACAATCGACAGAGGACTGTCGGTGCTGAAAAAATATGGTTATATAGAGCGGGTTGGATCCAGGAAAGCAGGATACTGGAAAGTTCATGAGGATTGATATGTTTTCACATTTTTTGCGTTTTGTGTTTTACATTGACCTGGCAGCTGGGATTTTCCGAGGACTCAATTAAAATACAAACGCTCCCCTTAGCAGACACCAAAAACTTTACACACATTTTACATTAAAAACTCCTGAATTTTACATAGGTATGGTAGCGTAAGGGCAATATACCAGTAAGATAAAGGAGTTTTTTTATGGATATTTTTGCAGTATTATCATTTTTAGGCGGTCTGGCGTTTTTCCTTTATGGAATGTCAATGATGGGGGATGGCCTTTCAAGGGCTTCCGGCGGAAAGCTGGAAAAAATACTGGAAAAGCTGACGAACAGCCGCTGGAAGGGCGTTCTTTTGGGGGCGGGGGTGACGGCGGTGATTCAGTCCTCCTCCGCAACGACGGTGATGGTGGTCGGCTTTGTAAATTCGGGAATTATGAAACTGAACCAGGCGGTTGGCGTTATTATGGGCGCCAATATCGGTACTACGGCGACGTCCTGGATTCTGAGCCTGGCTGGGATTGAGGGCAGCAATTTGTTCCTCAGGCTGTTAAAGCCGTCTTCCTTTTCGCCGGTGCTGGCATTGATTGGCGCGGCCTTCATACTTTTTACAAAGAGTGAAAAGAAGAAAAATATAGGAACGATTATGGTGGGATTTGCAATCCTCATGTACGGCATGGACGCTATGAGCGGCGCGGTAAAACCGCTGGCGGATGTACCGGAGTTTGGAAATATCCTGACGGCATTTTCCAATCCTTTTATGGGTGTGCTGGCGGGTACTTTGATCACGGCAGTGATCCAGAGCTCCTCCGCATCGGTGGGTATTCTGCAGGCGCTCTGCGCTACGGGAAGCGTTACGTATGGCCTGGCGATTCCTGTGATTATGGGGCAGAATATCGGCACCTGTATCACGGCGATTATGTCGGCTGTGGGGGCCAGTAAAAATGCAAAACGCGCGGCTGCAATTCATCTTTACTTCAACCTGATCGGTACGGTTGTCTGTATGGCGCTGTTTTACAGCGTAAATGCCATAGTGCGTTTTGATTTTCTTGCAGAGGCCGTGGGGCCGGCGAATATTGCGGTGATTCACAGCATCTTCAATGTGTTTACGACACTGCTTTTGCTGCCCTTTGGAGATCAGCTTGTGAAGCTGGCTCATGTCACGGTAAAAAGCCGGAAAAAGCAGACAGATGCGCAGGAGCTGGAGGTAAAGGTGCTGGACGAGCGTTTTCTGGAGCGGCCGGCCCTTGGCTGCGAGCAGGCGCTGGATGCCACAAAGCAGATGGCGGCTCTGTCCCGCGAGGCATTCGATACGGCGGTATCGCTTTTTAACGAATTTGACCCGCAGAAAGCCCAGTTGGTGCGGGAGATGGAGAATACCGTGGACAAATACGAAGACAGAATAGGAAGCTATCTTGTTAAACTGAGCGGAAAGAATCTGTCGGACAGCGACAGCCGTTCGCTTTCTATGATGCTGCACTGTATCGGTGACTTTGAACGGATCTCCGATCATGCGGTAAGCGTTGCGGCTGCGGCTGAGGAACTGCATACGAAAAAAATTCATTTTTCTGAGAAGGGTCAGAAAGAGCTGGAGATTTACACCAGAGCGGTAAAGGAGATTATGGACCTTTCATTTAGCGCGTTTCAAGCGGATGATGACAAGGAAGCGATGAAGGTGGAACCCCTTGAGGAAGTGATGGACTATATCAACGCACAGATGAAGAAACGCCACGTAAAGCGCCTGCAGGAGGGAAAATGTACGATTGAGATGGGCTTTATCCTGACGGATATCTGCACGAACTATGAACGTGTGGCCGACCACTGCTCTAATATCGCCGTTTACCTGATTCAGCGCTACGAAAGCGAATATGATCCTCACGCCTATGCGGATGTGCTGCGCCGGGACGACAATGAAGAATTTAAGTGCGCATGCGAGGTATACCGCCGGAAGTATAGTTTGCCCTAGCAGGGAAAATATGGTACTATGAGCACAGTATGGGGACAGTGCCATTGCATGGAAGGTGAAGTGCAGATGGAAAGGAAACAGACGCTATGAGCTTGATTTATGTTGTAGAAGACGATCAGAATATACGGGAGATCGAGAGTTATTCGCTGAGAAACAGCGGTTATTCCGTAGAAGAATTTGAATATGCCAAAGCGTTTTGGAGCAGAGTGGCGGAACGCATACCGGATATGATTCTGCTGGATATTATGCTGCCGGACAGCGACGGCGTGGAGATCCTGAAAAAACTGCGCCGGAATCCGGAAACGAAAAAGGTGCCGGTGATTATGGTAACGGCAAAGTCCTCGGAGATAGACAAGGTGAAGGGGCTGGATAACGGCGCGGACGATTATATTACAAAGCCCTTTGGCATCATGGAACTGATTTCCAGAGTAAAGGCGATTCTGCGCCGCATCAACCGCATGGAGGAAGAAAAATTCATGTCGCTGCATGAAATCTTCCTTGACGGCGAAAAGCGTATGGTATACGTTTCAGACGTGCCCTGCGAACTGACGTACAAAGAATTTGAACTGCTGAAGCTGTTTCTACAGAACGCAGGAATTGTGATGGAGCGGGAGAACATTATGGAGCGTGTCTGGGGGATTGACTTCGAGGGAGAGTCCCGCACGCTGGATATGCATATAAAGACACTTCGCCAGAAGCTGGGCAGCGCCGGAAAATATATTAAAACCGTGCGCAACGTGGGGTATCGGATCGAATGAGAAAAAAATTAAACGCACATTTTATGCTAATGACGGTGACGGCGATTCTTTTGACGGTATTCTTTTCGCTGGCGGTGTATTACGATCTGTTTCAGAAGGAAGTGATCTCCAGTTTGAAAACGTATACTCATGTGCTGGAGAGCACCGGCGCTTTTGAAAAAGACGTTCTGGAGCAGACCAAGCCGGTGGACGGACTGCGCGTTACCCTGATTGATACGGACGGCACAGTATCTTTTGACAGCAACGCAAATATTGGCCGGATGGACAACCACGGAAGCCGGCCGGAGATTCAGAAAGCATTTTCGGAAGGGGAGGGCGAGGAGATACGAAGGTCGGCCACCCTCGACAAAAACACATATTATTACGCTGTAAAGCTGGACAATGGCCAGGTGCTGCGGGTAGCCAAGGAAGCCGGAAACATGTTCAGCTTTCTGATGCCCATGATACCGATTCTTGCGGTAATGGGCCTGGTCCTTCTTGGGGTCTGCATGGTGATGGCGCATTTCCTGACAAAAAGCATTGTGGCGCCGGTAGAGCAGATGGCCCTTCACATGGATGACGAAAAATACGAGACGCCCTATAAGGAAATGGAGCCTTTTCTTGACACGATTCAAAAGCAGCACCGGGATATCGTGCGAAGCTCGCAGATGCGCCAGGAGTTTACGGCGAATGTCTCTCATGAGCTGAAGACGCCGCTCACCGCGATATCCGGGTATTCAGAGCTGATTGAAAGCGGTATTGCCACAAGAGAAGATACGGTGCGGTTTGCGGGAGAAATACATAAGAGTTCCAACCGCCTGCTGATGCTGATTAATGATATTCTGCGCCTCTCGGAGCTTGATACCAGCAATGGCGAGCTGGCGACGGAGCGGCTGGATCTCTATGAGCTGGCCAGAAAATGTGCAGATATGCTGCAGATGAGCGCGGAAAAGCATAATGTGACCCTGCTTCTGGCCGGGGATTCCTGTTATGTGCAGGCAAACAGGGAAATGGTGGAAGAAATTATGTATAATCTGTGCAGCAACGCGATTCGCTACAATGTGCCCGGAGGCCGGGTGATGATGTCTGTGAATATGGAGGCAGATCACGCCGTGCTGACAGTGGAGGACACCGGGATAGGGATTCCCAAAGAAGATCAGAAACGTATTTTCGAGCGTTTTTACCGCGTGGATAAGAGCCGCTCCAAATCTACCGGAGGTACAGGCCTGGGGCTTGCGATTGTAAAACATGCAGTGGCCAGACATGGTGCGGAAATCGGCCTTTGGAGCCAGGTGGGCGAGGGAACCCGCATACGGATTGTGTTTCCGGACGCCGGAGAAAAAGATGTTCGGGAACTGAACGGTCGGGAACCGGACCGGTGAAAAGACACAGAACCGGCTCTTTAAATATAGCCGGATTGTGATAAAATAAAATACAGGACAGATGCCGGGCATGGGACGTCCGGCATTTTTGGCTTGGCAGTACTTGTGGCATTAGTTGTATTTTGGAGGCGGAAACTCAATGACGTCGCACAGACAGAAAAAGATAGCAGTGATTAACGATATGTCCGGATTTGGCAGATGCTCCATCACGGTTTCACTCCCCGTGATCTCCAGACTGAAGGTGCAGTGCTGCCCGGTTCCCACGGCGATTCTCTCAAATCATACGGGTTACGACCGGTACTTTTTTGACGATTATACGGAAAAAATGCCGGAATATATACGAAACTGGGAATATCTGGGCCTTAAATTCGATGGGATATATCCCGGGTTCCTCGGCTCGGCCAGGCAGATTGATATCGTGGAAGATTTTATCCGCAGATTTCGGACAGAGCAGACGCTGGTGATTCTTGACCCGGTGATGGGGGACCATGGAAAACCATATGCCACCTGTACAAAGGAAATGTGCTCCAGGATGAAGCGGCTGGTAGGTTATGCGGATATTATCACCCCGAATGTAACGGAAGCCTGTATTCTGACAGACACGCCCTACAAGGAGCACTGGAAAAAGGAAGAAATCCGCAGGCTTGCCGGAAAGCTTGGGGAACAGGGGCCCCAAAAGATTGTAATCACAGGTATTGTACAGGGAAACTATATTGCAAATTATGTGTGCGAAAACGGGGAAGACCATTTCCTTCGCAGCGTTCGCGTGGGAACCCAGCGCTGCGGCACAGGGGATTTGTTTGCTTCCATTATCGCAGCGGATGCGGTAAACCATGTGGACTTTGCGGTTTCTGTGAAAAAGGCGTCCAATTTCGTGAAACGATGTATTCAAACCTCCATAGATATGGATATTCCTGTGACGGACGGAGTTGCCTTTGAAGAAGTATTGGAGTATTTGAGATGACGATATTATATGAAGTATATGAAAATCTTTATGTAAACCTGACGAACCGGTGCCCCTGCGCCTGCACGTTCTGCCTGAGGCAGACAAGAGACAGTGTGGGCCGGGCAGACTCCCTGTGGCTTAACAGAGAACCGACCTTTGAGGAAATTATTGACGATTTCAAAAACTTTGACATGAGCAGGTATAAAGAGCTGGTGTTCTGCGGGTTTGGAGAGCCGACGGAACGGCTGGACGTGATATTGAAGGTGGCGGAGTATGCGAAAAAGCAGTTTCAGATTCCGATTCGCATCAATACAAACGGCCTTTCAGATCTCATCCATGGAAAAAAGACGGCCCATCTTTTAAGCGGTCTGGTTGATACGGTGTCCATCAGCCTGAACACACCGGATCCCAAGCGGTATCATGAGCTGGTGCGCAGCAAATTTGGAGAGGGCTCCTATCAGGCCATGCTGGATTTTGCCAGAGACTGTACCCGCTGGGTGCCGAAAGTAGTACTGACAACGGTGTCCACAACACTGACCGAACAGGAGGAGCAGCGGTGCGCAGAAATCTGCCGCAGCATCGGCGCGGTCTACCGCATCCGGCCCTGGGAGGGATAGGGGCTTTGAAGGAAGCCATGCTCACCGGGCCGGGATCAAAGTGCCGCCGGAGTGGGTTAGGGGTTTGCGCCTGCAGGGCGGGCTTATGAAAATGAGGACAGCGCGGCGGCAACGGCTTCTGTGACCTGCTGTACGGACTTGCCGTCGATATCTACTGTGATGTCCGCATAGTTTTCATAGAGAGGCGTCCGCTCATCATACAGGCTCTGAAGCGTCTGCCCGGGCTTCAATCCCGCTGTTTA
This sequence comes from Eubacteriales bacterium, assembly GCA_030524785.1. Classification (GTDB taxonomy): domain Bacteria; phylum Bacillota; class Clostridia; order Lachnospirales; family Lachnospiraceae; genus Marvinbryantia. Next base: position 14,873 of record JAUNFZ010000024.1, on the reverse strand, counting down.
CCCGTTCTTCTATCTTATTAAATTCCTCATTTCCCACATCCCGCATAATCTGCCAGAGAAGTTTCCCTTCAGATTTTTGAATCAAAAGATCAGAGTCTATAAAATCGTATCCAAGAACCTTGGCCAGTACAATGCCCACGGTGCTTTTTCCGGCGCCCGGCATACCGATCAGAGTGATGTTGTCCATATGTCCCTCCATGCTGTATTTTATGTATCACACGGCTAAGTATAACGCATTTATTGGCGCGCCGCAAGACAAAGCCGAAGCGGTCAAAGTGCATTGCATCTGAAGCGGTCGAAGCGCATTGCAGCCGAAGCGGGATGGAGATAAAGCGCAGCGTATGTTTACTTGTAGCCCACGATAGATTGTGATAAGATATTTTTGTGGGCGGAGACGCTCACAGAAAAATGGAAAAAATTCTTTTATAGTTGAGAGGTATGGTCAGTGAAATTTTTTCATTTATCGGATCTTCACATTGGTTTAAAGTTGATGAACCGGGATCTCGGTGAAGATCAGGAGTATATTCTGAAACAGATTGTCGGCGCGGCGAAAGAGGAACTGCCGGATGCGGTTGTGATTGCTGGCGATATCTATGATAAGGCGGTTCCCCCGGCGGAGGCCGTGGAACTGTTTGACTCTTTTATTGCAGAGCTGACAGAGGCACTGCCGGATACGGTGATTATGATTATCAGCGGGAATCATGACAGCGCGTCCCGGGTAAACTGTTTTAGAAGCGTGCTGGCAAAGCAGAATGTATACATGGTCGGCCTGCCGCCCAGGACCAGTCAGGAATTTATTGAGAAGGTTACGCTGAAGGACGAATATGGGAAGGTAAATTTTTATTTGCTGCCCTTTGTAAAGCCCTCCATGGTGCGCCGGGTGGTCTTGGAAGACGAACGCGGGAACAGTCTTTCCTATAACGAGACGGTTCACCGGCTGATTGAAAGAGAAAAGATTGCTGGAGAGGAAAGAAATGTTCTGGTAAGCCACCAGTTCTATCTGCCGGTTGGAAAGTCGCCGGAGGATGTGGAGCGGATGGATTCAGAAATCTGTACGGTGGGGAATATCGACGAGGTAAAAGCAGACATATTGGAGCCTTTTGACTATGCGGCCCTGGGGCATATCCATAAGCCTATGAAGGTGGGGGATGAGAGGTTTCGCTATTGCGGGACGCCTCTGGCCTGTTCTGTCAGTGAGGCAGGCCAGGAAAAGGGAATCCTTATGGTGGATATGCGGGAAAAGGGGGACTGTGAAATTAAAGTTCTGCCCCTTAAACCGCTGCGCCGGATACGTGTGGTGAAGGGCACATTAAAAGAAGTGCTAAAGCAGGCATGTTCGGATTATGTGTCGGTGATTCTGACAGACCGGGTGGATTTGGACATCTTTGATATGCAGGAACGCATCCGGGCGGCCTTTCCGTTTCTTTTGGAAATCCGAAGGGAAACTCTGCGCAGGGCAGAGTACAGGCAGGGCAATGTCCAGGACGTCAATATGAGTCCCTATGAATTGTGCTGCTCATTCCTGAAGGATCTCGATGAAACGGAAAAGGAACTTTTGCGGGATGTGATAAATACGGTTCAGGAGGCGGACTGATATGAGACCATTGCAATTATCGCTGCAGGCGTTCGGCTCCTACGGCCAGAGGACGACCATAAATTTTGAAGAAGCCGGACAAAACATTTTTTTGATTACCGGCAATACCGGCGCCGGGAAGACGACGATTTTCGACGCCCTGGTGTTCGCACTGTACGGAGAGGCGAGTTCCTCATTGAATAAGAAAGACGGAGTTGTGCTGCAGAGCCAGTTCGCGGCCCTTGAAACGGAACCCTTTGTGGAGCTTACCTTTGCAGAGGGCGAGGGAGAATACAGAAATGTGTACACGGTGCACCGTGTGCCAAGACATCTGAAAAGGCTGACAAGAGGAGCGGCAAAAGGGCTCGGAACGAGAGAGGCAGCCGGGTCGGTGACGCTTTATATGCCCGACGGTTCAGAGTATCCCCAGAAAGAAGCGGACAGGAAGATTGTGGAGATTATAGGGCTGACAAAGGGCCAGTTTATGCAGGTGGCAATGATTGCCCAGGGTGAATTTATGGAGCTTCTGCGGGCGAAGTCTGACGATAAAAAGGTAATTTTCCGAAAGCTGTTCGGCACAGAAATTTTTCAGAGAATTTCGGACGAGTTTGGCAGCAGGAGAAAGGCGAAAGAAAGAGAGATTGAAGAAATCAGAGCGGACTGCCAGAGGGAGGCGTCCCGCGTCCTGGTGCCGGGGGAATACGACCGCCGGGAAGAACTTGACCGCCTGAAAACTGGCGTGACCGGCGGGGAAATGGCGGTCATGGAACAGTTCCTGGAGGAACTTGGGCTTTTGTGCGACAAGCTTCAAAAAGAGGAAGACGGCGCCCGGAGATCGTATCAGGAGGCAGGCAGGCTGCGTGACGAAAAAAGGGATGCCTGTACGGGCGGAATGAATCTTCTGAAATTTTTTGAACAGCTTGAGAAGGCCCAGGAGGAGCTGGCAGCCTGCCGGGAGGCGGAAGCCGGGATGCAAAAGGCAAAGATACTGGAAGAAAAACTGGGTTTTGCCTACGAGATAAAGAAAGAGTACGAAAGATATCAGGATGCCCGGAAAACGGCAGATACTTTGGAAGAAGGGCTGAAATCTCAGATGGATATCCTGCCGGGGCTGAAAAGAGCTGTCCGGGAAGCGGCAGAGAAGGAAGCCGGCAAAAAGGAGCTGTTCAATCAGGAGCTGGAGACGTTCAGCAAAGTGTCGGAAAGGGCGCAAAAAGCGCTGGAGGTTTTTCGGAAAATCGCATCGGCCAAAAAGGATGTGGCGGACAGGCAGGAGGCCTGTGAAAAAGCCCGGAATATTCTGAAGGAAGCCCGGAAAAAAGAGACGGACTTCGAGAAACAGGAGAAGGTCTGGAAAGAAAAGGCCCAGGCCCTGGAGGATGCAGACCGGCAGCTGGCGCTCTGGGAGGCAAGGGCGAAAGAAGCGTCGGAGCTTGTGAAAAATGCATCGGAAGTCTGCGCTTTGCAGCAGGAGGTCCAGGCGCAGGAGCAAAAGGTAGGGCTGGCAAAAGAAGCATACCGCCAGGCCAGAGAATGGTACAACGAAAAAAGAGAACAGTATAACGCGGTAAGGCAGGCATTTTTTGACGGACAGGCAGGGCTTTTGGCAAAAGACCTGAAACCGGGCGAACCATGTCCTGTCTGCGGGTCGACTAAGCATCCCAAACCGCACCGATGGCAGGAAGATGCACAGGATATTTCAAGAGAGCGTCTGGAGGCATTGGGCGAAGAAACCGACGAACTGGCAAAGCGGCAGGAGGAAAAGGCGGGGGCTGCGAAAGCGGCGGCGGAACTTTTTGCAGAGAAACGAAATACGATGCGAAACGCCTTGGAAAAGCTGCGCTGTCAGATGGCGGAGCGGATGCCCGGGATACCCAAGGAAATGACGCCGAAGCAGGCGGAAGAACAAACAATGGACTGGCAGACGTCGGTTCTGGCTGAAGGGGAAAAGCGCAAAAAAGATGCGGGGGACCGCAAAGAACTGCAGCGCCTTTTGCAGGAAGCCGGAGAGAAGAAACGAGAGCTTGCAGCGTCAGCGACTGCGGCACAGGAGGCCGCAGGGTCTGCCCAGGCGGCATTAGAGGGAAGCAAAGCAGCTCTGAGGGCTTTGGAAGGAGCCGGAGATTATGCCACGGAAGCAGAGGCGCGGGAGGCGCTGAAGCAGGCGAAGGACAGAAAGGAACAAAGGGAAGCGGCATATCAGCGGGCAGCCGCTGTATCCGCCCAGGCAAAAACATCTGCAGATCATGCGGAGGCTTTGATTGGCAGATATAACCGGGAGCTTCCGCAGCTGAAAGAGCAATGCGCCCGGCGCAGGGAGAGCTATGAAAATCTGATGAAGCAGAAAGGTCTGACAGAACCCGAGTGGAAAACTCTTACCGAAACGTATGATTCTGCAAAGGCGCAGGAGCTTCGCCGGGAGCTGGAGGAATACCGCCAGAGAAAAGCGCTGGCGGAAAAAATGGCTACCAGCGCCCGGGAAGCGATTGGCAGCAGAAAACGGCCCGTTATGGACAAGCTGCAGCGTGATATGGAGGAAGCCGAACAAAAATGGCAGGCGGCAGAAAAGACTTTTGAGGAATGTCGGGAAAACCGCAAGGTAAATCAGGCGGCTTATGATGCGCTGGCGCCGAAGATGGAGGAGAGAAAAAAGACTGTCGGGGAATACGTAAGACTTGACACTCTTTACAGACTCACCTCCGGCAATATGACGGATGGCCGTATGGATCTGGAAACTTTTGTACAGAGATGCTATCTGGAAAAAATTCTGTACGCGGCAAACAGAAGATTTTGCGATATGTCGGCCGGCCAGTTTGAGCTTCGCATGGTCGGGGCGGAAAGCGCCGGAAAGGGAAGAAACCGTGGGCTGGATCTGATGGTCTACTCTGCGGTGACAGGAAAGGAACGGGAAATCCGTACTCTTTCCGGGGGCGAGTCTTTTATGGCGGCTCTGTCGATGGCTCTTGGAATGGCGGACCAGATCCAACAGAGAGCTGCGGCGGTGAATCTTGACGTCATGTTTATCGACGAGGGATTTGGCTCCCTGGACGAACATTCGAGAAATCAGGCGGTGAGAGTGCTGAGAGAAATGGCGGGCGGCACAAAGATGATCGGCATTATTTCTCATGTGGCGGAGCTCAGACAGGAGATCGACAGTCAGCTTCTGGTGAGCAGGGACGAAAAGGGCAGCCATGTAAAATGGCAGATCAGTTAATCAGGAGAAGGAGAACGCAAGATATGGCAAAATTATATTTTCGGTATGGAGCGATGGGAAGTTCCAAAACGGCGAACGCCCTGATGGTGGCTTATAATTATTACGAGAGGGGCAAGGAAGCGCTTCTGGCAAAGCCCAGAATTGATACCAGAGACGAGGGCGTTGTCAAAAGCCGCATGGGCCTGGAGCAAAAATGTATTTATGTGGAAGACCTTCTGCGGATGAGCGACAAAGACATTGGCCGATACGATTGCGTGATTGTAGATGAGGCGCAGTTTTGCAAAAAGGAGGATATAGAGTTTTTTACGCACATTGTGGATGAACTGGAAATTCCCGTCATTTGCTATGGACTGCGCACGGATTTTCAGAGAAATCTTTTTGAGGGAAGCATGTGGCTTCTGGCGTGGGCAGATGTGATTGAAGAATTGAAAACGGTCTGCTGGTGCGGGCAGGGAGCCACCTGCAATGCGCGCTTTACAGAGGACGGTGTAATGATCCGCAGCGGCGAGCAGGTAGTGATGGGTGGAAATGACAGCTATACAGCTCTCTGCCGTCGGCATCACAAGGCGGGAGACCTTGGACCGAAAAAGCGGGTATAATCGGTACAAAGAGGAGAGTTCCTTATGAATGACAGATTTATTCAGTCTGTTTTGATTGATTGGGATAAAATCAGTCCGGACAGCTATCTGAGAGAAATACCGGCGCTGCAGTTTGAAGAACCGCTGTCTTTTGACAGCAGCGTGGCATTTTTTGTGGGCGAAAACGGAACGGGAAAATCTACGCTGCTGGAGGCCATTGCCGTAGCCTGCGGATTTAATCCGGAGGGAGGCACAAAGAATTATAACTTTTCCACGTACGATTCCCACTCTGAGCTGCATCGTGCGATGAAGATTTCAAGAGGATTTCGAAGGCCGCGGGGAAGTTATTTTCTGAGGGCAGAGAGCTTTTACAATGTCGCCAGCAAGGCGGAGGATTACCGCGACGGCGAACCGGAAAGCATTTTCTACTCCAGATACGGAGGAAAATCTCTGCACAGGCAGTCCCACGGAGAGAGCTTTCTGGCGTTGATACAGGGAAACTTTGAACCTGGCGGTTTTTATATCCTGGACGAGCCTGAGGCGGCGCTGTCGCCTCAGAGGCAGCTTACGCTTTTGATTTACATTCACCGGCTGGCAGAGCAGGGCGCCCAGTTTCTGATTGCCAGCCATTCGCCGATTCTTCTCGGACTGCCCGGGGCGCAGCTTCTGTCCTTCGACGGCGGAGCCATCCATGCATGCGAATATACACAGACACAGAGCTATCAGGTGACAGAAATGTTTATCAATAACCGGGAGTACTTTCTGGAACGGCTGCTTCGGGAAACGTAATTTTTGCCGACACTGCGGTGAAGTCCGCCGCCGCATCGACTGACACGCAGGCGCTTTGCGCTGCGGCGGTTGGCGTCGTTTGGCTCCTGATACAGGCGATTTGCGCTGCGTCGCTTTGCTTCTGACGCAGGCGCTTTGCGCTGCGGCGGTTGGCGTCGCTTTGCTCCTGACACAGGCGCTTTGCGCGGCGTCAGTCGATGCCGTTCAGCTCCTGATACAGGCGCTTTGCGTAGCTGTCGGTCATGCCGCAGATATTGTCTGTCACCAGCATCAGTCTCAGATACAGTTTTTCCTGGGAAGATTTTCCCTCAGAGTACCGCCGGTAAACGGCCTTATAGTTTTCGGAGATCAGCGTCATCATTTTGTCCTGCACATCCGTCAGCTCGTGTTCGGTATCATAATATATAGCTGCCGTTACAAATTTTTCAAGAAGCGAATCGAGAATGGTGGCGGCCGCTATTTCCAGCTTGTAGATGGGACGCGATACAAAGACATAGCGGTAAGCGATATCCCCCAGGCGTTCGTGCAGTGCGGCGCCGTGGCTTCCCTGAAACAGATCCGCTGTGAAGGTGCCGTTCATGATGGCGCGGTAATTTTTGGTAAAGCCGTAAGTCGCGCAGGCGATCAGAAATCCCTGCACATTCACAATCCAGTTGGATACGGCATAACTTTCAGGATCCGAGACATTTCTTTTTATACCGCTTTCGTATTTTCTTTCGAGGCGGTTCACCATGTCCATATAAATATTCTGGTCGTCCGGCAGCATACGGCGCAGAACGTCTTCCGAGCGCAGTTCTTCCAGAAGCGTGCGGTAAGAAATGTAGCCTTTCCGGTAACCGTCCTCAATATCGGCGGTCAGATAGGCGATATCGTCTGCGGCCTCCAGAATATAGCACAGCGGATGGCGGCAGCCCTTTACATGGGTGGCGTTCTGTATTTTTTCAAAAATATCCCGGTCGGCATAAAAATAGCCCAGCTTTTTGTCCTTGATGTTTCCGCTTTTTCGGTTGATTTCCAGAGAGGAAACAGGATATTTAATGATCGTATTCAGCAGGGCATACGTCAGGTTCATGCCGTTTTCGTCCACCAGAAAATGAAGCTTTGTGACAAGCCGCAGCGCCTGGGCGTTGCCCTCAAAATGATAAAAATCCTGTACCATCTGGGGCGCCAGATATTCGCTTAAAGGCGTTCCCACGAAGGTCAGTCTCGGCAGGTTTACTTTAAACCAGTCACGGATGGTGGTCTCACCGAAATGGCCGAAGGGAGGATTCCCGATATCGTGGATCAGTCCGGCGCATTGAACGATACTGCACACATCCGCCTGCATTTGAAGATCAAATCCGGGCTCTTTGCTGTTGCGTATAATGTACTGAGAAATATTCTGCCCGAGGGAACGGGCAATGGAGGACACTTCCAGAGAGTGCGTCAGCCTTGTCCGTATAAAATCGCTCTTGTCCAGGGGAAATACCTGGGTCTTATCCTGCAGCCGCCGGAACGACGCGCTGCCGATAATCCGGTGGTAATCCTTTTCAAATTCGCTTCTCAGGTCTGTGGAGCTGGCGGCGCCCACATAGCTGCGGATGCGGTCCGCGCAGAGTAAATCTGTCCAATTCATAAGCATCTGTCCTTTCAAATGTTATCCCCGGAACCGGTTCAGGCATGCAAACACTTCCTGTACCCGGGGAACTGCAAGGCCGCAGGGCACGTAGGAAGAACAAAAGGCTTCCCAGCCCTGTCTGTCCAGGGTGTCCATGATAATCTGCGCCGTTTCCTGTACGGAGCGCTGTCCGTCCTGCACCTGTTCCAGGGCGAAACGCAGCAGATAAGCCAGAGCGTTTACCTGTTCGGTGTCGGCAAGCTGCTCCAGATAGCGGACGTTTACGGTTTCGCGGTCCAATGAGAAAGATTCCAGGCCGGAGGCCTTTACCTTCATATGCTCGTATTTTCCGCCCCGATCCAGCGCGCGGGGGTTTTGGGAGCCGCGGCGGGAAGGAGCGGCGGAGCGCTTAAACTTCGGCAGAGTGCGGCCTTCTCTGGGAAGGGCAAATCCTGGCGCCTGCAGGCGCGGCGCGCTGTGGGTTTTGCAGAGCTCTTTCACGCGGTCAGTGATATCGAGGGTACGGTAGCAGTCCATCTGCAGAATATGATCGGCCACATAGAAAAATGCACCGGAGCTTCCGGCCACCATGATCGTGGAGATGCCGGCCTGCCGGTAAAGATCGCCCACACGCTCGATAAAGGGGGTGATGGGCTCTTTTTTGCGGCTGATTACTTCCTGCATAAAATCGTCCCGCACCATAAAATTGGTGGCGGAAGTGTCCTCGTCAATCAGGAACAGGCGGGAACCGGCTTCCATACTCTCGATTACCCCGGCGGCCTGGGAGGTGCTTCCGCTGGCGTCCTCCGTGGTGAAAGAGACGGTATCCTTTTTGTTCGGCAGATCGTTAATGAAAAGAGAAATATCTACATTGCGCACGCTGCGGCCGTCCTCGGCCCGCAGCTTTACAGCGGTATGGTCGGTGATGACAAATTCACGGCCATCCCCTGCGATATGATTGTAGACGCCCGACTGTATTGCTTCCAGCAGGGTGGATTTCCCGTGATAACCTCCGCCCACGATCAGCGTGATTCCCTGGGGAATCGCCATACCGGAAATGTCGCCCCGGTGGGGAAGGGAAAATGTCTGCCTGAGGCTTTGCGGGGATGCAAAGGGAACGCTTCCGGCCAGGGGAAGCTCTGAGACGCCGCTTTTTCTGGGCAGAACAGAACCGTCCGCCACAAAGGCCGCCAGGTGGTTTTCTGCGAGAAGCTGCCGCACAGCTTCCTGGTCTTCAGCCAGAAATACGGCCTCCTGTACCTTCTTTTTGTCCGTCCGGGCGTAGAACAGGCTGTCGTCTATACAGCGGGGCAGAAAATCAAATAAAATTTTCTCCAGTTCTCCTGCATTGATGGTCCGCCCGAAGGCTGGAAAGCCTACGTGGAAGCGGACAATCAGACGGTTTTCCCTGATCTGGCAGGCGCTGCGTTCCAGAACCTCCTGACCGCAGCGGCTGATGGAGATAAGACCGCTTTTTCCGGAGCCCTTTGCTTTGAAATTATATTGTTCAAACTGCCTGGAAAGCTGGCGCGTCAGAAAATCCTGCAGCGCGATGCGCGAGCAGTCCCGCTGGTAATATTCTTGGGGAAAGCCTGTCCGTGCCATAGGAATTTCCGCGTGGAGCGCAGAAGGGGAGGCGAAGGGATCGCCCTGGACATGGTCTATGGACAGATAAAAAGATGGAAATTGATACATTCCCGCCAGAGATTTGTAGGCGGGATAACTTTTGTGGTCGACAGAGCGCAGCAGAGTGCGCAGCTCGGCTGATGATTTCATGTAAAATACCTCCTGCAGCAGTGTTTCGTGTTTCCGGCCCTTTGCCAGGGCGAAGGATGTCGGTTCAGGTCAGATGCTGATAATAAAATACGGCCAACTGGGTGCGGTCCCGCAGATGAAGCTTTTCCAGAATATTGCTTAAATAATTGCGCACGGTGCCCTCGCTCAGAAAAAGGGCATCGGCGATTTCCCGGTTTGAGAGGCCGTCCGCAACCGCCTGTATAATCTCAAATTCTTTTTTCGAGACGCCGTATGTTTCAAAGTCAAAGGGCTTATTCTTCTGAAGAAGATCCGGCAGACGGTGAATGATTTCATTCCCAAATACTGTCTGTCCGTTGTACACCGCCCGAATGGCGGGGATGATATGTTCGTAATCCTGTTTCAGAAGATATCCCTTCGTACCGGTTTTCAGTGCTTTTACAATGTATTCGTCGTCGGAAAAGGTGGTCAGCAGCAGGATGTTTGCGCCGGGAAATTTTTTAAGTATCCTGGAAGAAGCCTCCAGGCCGTCCATATCCTTCATGCGGATGTCCATCAGAAGAACGTCCGGCAGGAGACGCTCATATAAGTCCAGTGCCTGTCTGCCTCCGGTACCGGTGCCGGTGACGCAGATGTCTCCATCAGTTTCAAGAATCGTTTTCAGCGCCGCAGTTACCAGCGGATCGTCGTCAATCAGTACAATATTCATAGTTCTACTCCTGTTTTGGAATGGTGATAAAAATGCAGAAGCCGCGGTCCGTCAATACCTGGAATGTCCCGTTCAGCGCATGTACCCGGGTCATCATATTGGAAAGGCCGATTCCGCGGGAAACTTCCGGCGGGGCGGTTTTGCCGCCTCCGGCAGAAATCTCCGGGGAAGATGCGGGAAAATCGGATTTCCGGACCGTCCCGTTGTCCTGAATGGAAAGCCGGTAAAACGCAGGATGTTCCTGGGCGCAGACGGTCACTTTTGAGGCGTTGCTGTGGCGGGATACATTTACCAGGGCTTCCTTTGTCACCGCAATGAAACAGTATTTTACCTGAGCGGGAACGTCCCCGGACATGTCGTATGTGAGGACGGCGCTGCAGAACATAAAATCGTCGATCAGGATACGCAGGTTTTCCTCAAGATTTACAGAGCGATCATGAAGATCGTGCACGCTCTCGCGTATACTGTTCATAGCGGAATTTAATGTGTCCTCAAGCTGACCAAGAGGTCTTTTAAGGCTCTCGTCTTTATTTATTGTTTTCAGCGCTCCTGTCATTAAAATGGAACGCGTCAGCATATGGCCTACGTTATCGTGAATTTCCCGGGCAATGCGGTTGCGTTCCCGCAGCGTGGCAGCGTAGATTTCGTAATCCTGTTTTTCCAGAAGCGCCCGGTTCTTTTCCTTTAAAAGCAGCCAAGCCTCCGTGCCGTCGTCCCGGGTCTGGCGGAAGGCAAAAGACAGCTTTTCGTACCTTTGGGTATGGTACTGCAGATATACGCAAAGCAGACAGCCCATAGCGGCGTATATAAAAATCCGGAAGCTGCCTTCGCGGGCAAAGAATAAAAGGCCTGCCGCAGCGGCAAAAAGAGGAATGTAGTTCCATGCAGGCTCCTCATGCCGGTATGGAAGGCAAAAGGAGTAAAGCGCCAGGGGCAGAAACAGAACGAGCGCCGGCAGAAAAAAGAGAGCCGTTCCATATATAAGGGTCAGAAAAAAGCGCAGAAAACAATTGGCAGACAGGTATAAAAGGCTGCTGAAAATAAGCGCAAGGAAAAAAGCCGTCACCACTCGGGCGTCCGGCGGTACAAACATCAGGCTGCTCAGGCAGTAGAAAAGCAAAATACAGCGGTCGGCCAGAGATTGCATAGCGCTCCTTTCCGGTATACGTCATCCGCATACGATTACGTACAGAGTGTAGCACATTTTTTGGGGAAATGTAAATGGGGTGGGAGCGATTTAAGCGGCACCTAAGCGGAATCTCAGCCGTTTTGTGACAAATGTCATCACTGTTTTTGACGGACGGCACTGTTTTGGCAAGGCGGGAGGGGATATACTGTAAGAAGAACAGAAAATGACAGGATAAATCTGCAAAAGGAATGGGAGAGGTGGAAAAACTTATGATGGTACATATTGAAAATCTGGTAAAAAGATATGGCAGTCTGGTGGCGCTGGATCATTTCAATCTGGATATTCAGGAGGGAGAAATTTTCGGACTGCTGGGCCCCAACGGTTCCGGCAAAACCACGGCGATCAACTGTATGCTGGCCCTGCTGAAATACGATAAGGGAAAGATCAGTATATTCGGAAAGGAAATGCAGCCGGACAGCTACGACATCAAGCGGCAGATTGGGGTGGTTCCTCAGAACGTGGCCGTTTTCGATCAGATGACGGTGTATGAAAATATAGATTATTTCTGCGGACTCTATGTTTCGGAGAAAGACAAAAGAAAGCGGCTGGTGGAGGAGGCGATTGCCTTTGTGGGACTGGAGGATTACCGGAAAGCGTTTCCGAAGAAGCTGTCGGGAGGACTGCTCAGAAGGTTGAACATCGCCTGCGGCATTGCGCATCAGCCGGGGCTGATTATTATGGACGAGCCCACGGTGGCGGTAGATCCCCAGAGCAGAAACAGGATATTGGAGGGGATTGTGGAACTGAATAAAAAAGGCGCCACTGTAATTTATACTTCCCATTATATGGAGGAGGTAGAGCAGATCTGCAGCCGCATTATGATTATGGATCACGGGCGCAGTATTGCATCCGGTACAGCGGAAGAACTGAAACGTATGATTAAGACCGGGGAGACGATTGTCATTGAAAACATTGTGCTGACGGAGGAACAAAGGGACGGCCTTCTTAAGCTTCCTCATGTGTTTGAGGCAAATTACAGTGAGGATCAAACGCTGACAGTAAAGTGTACCAGTGCAAAACACAATCTGATCCGCGTGTTGAATTACCTGCAGAAGGAGGAGGCCACATTTGGCAGAGTTTTATCCGAGATGCCTACGCTGAATGATGTATTTCTGGAGATTACAGGAAAGGAACTGCGGGATTGAGACAGTAAAATGGGAGGAAGAAAATGCGAACAACGTTAAGATTGTATGCCGGCAGCCTGAAGCAGAATCTGCGCCAGAGGGGAGATCTGTTCTGGTCGCTTTTGTTTCCGCTGATATTGGGGACACTGTTTTTTGCTTCCTTTGGAAGCGGCGTAAACCTGGAAGAAATGAGCGCGGTTCCCGCGGCTCTTGTGTCCGGGGAAAATATAATATTTCAGGATTTTCTGGAAAGCATGGACGGCCAGATGCTAAAGCTTTCGGAAATGACAAAGGAGCAGGCAAAGGAGTCGCTGCGGGAAGGCAGCATCAAAGGAATTTTTTACGCACAGAAGGAGCCAACTCTGACAGTAGCGGGTTCCAATCTGGAGGAGAGCATACTGGAAACGCTGCTGGACAGCTATCTGGAGCACCAGGACATGATGATAGACATCAGTAAACATCACCTGGCCGGGCTGCCGGCGGCAATTGCAGAAATTTCGGATTATCGGGAGATGACGGAAAGCGTAACCGTGAGCGGCCGGACGATGGACGACACAGTGGTTTACTTTTATGCGCTGATTGGTATGGCCTGTCTTTTCGGGTCTTTTATGGGCTGTACGGCGTCCATGAATATGCGGGCGGATCAGTCCGCGCTGGCGGCCAGAAGATGCGTCTCCCCTTCAAACCGGCTGTCGATGGTGATTTCGGAGATGATGGCGTGCTTTACGGTGCAGTTTCTCTGTGTCTGCGTTCTGCTGGTGTACCTCAATTTTGTGCTGGGGATCACCTTCGGAGAAAAATGGCTGTTGCTTTTGCCGGTGTGCATCCTGGGCAGTATGGCCGGCGTTTCCATTGGAATGTTTATTGGAAGCATGAAAATTGGGTACGGGACAAAGATGGGGGTTCTGGTATCCGCTTCGCTGGTGATGAGCTTTATGGCGGGACTGATGTTTGGAAATATGAAAGACATTATCGAGCATCACTGTCCGGTGCTGAACCGCATAAATCCGGCGGCGCTGATCGCCGACGCATTTTACAGCATCTCCGTGTATGATAATCCGGCGCGGTACCGCATGAATCTGGTGATTCTGGCAGGAATGACCGTTTTGCTGACGGCGGTGAGCTTTTGGATGATAAGGAGGGAACGCTATGAGAGTCTTTAGCAGCTATATGCAGATCATCCGCAGAAATCTGTGGCAGATGGTTATGTACGTCTGTATTTTTATCGGCATTACGGTGGCCATTCAGAAAAGTATTGACGGCACAGGGATGACGACGGGATTTTCCTCGGTAAAGCTGGCTGTGGCGGTAATCGACCGGGAGCAGGGGATTCTCGGGGAAACGCTGAGACAGTATGTGGAAAAAGAGCAGAAGCTGGTGGAAATCGAAGACGATGAGCAGGTGATACAGGAGGAATTATTTTACCGGAACGTAAGCTATGTCCTGGTGGTGCCAGAGGACGCCCAGAGCGCTTTCGAGGCCGGGCAGGCCGCAGTGCAGACGATGAAGGTGCCGGGTGCGGCGGCTGGATATTATCTGGACGCTCAGATTAATTCTCTGCTGAATCAGATCCGGGTTTACCGGGCAGGCGGGTTTTCCATGGAGGAAGCCTGTGAAAAATCTCTGGCTCTCTCGGAGCATCAGGGAAAGGTAACGCTGATGGACATCAATGGAAACGGAGGACAGAGAGAGGGATATAATTATTATTTTGCCTATTTGCCCTACGCGCTGCTGGCGGGGATGATTATGTGCCTGAGCGGGGTGATCATGGAATTTAAGAAAAAAGAGGTGCATCGGAGGATGCTGTGCTCGGCGGTTTCCCTGCGAGCGCAGAATTTTGCGGCGGTGGCGTCCTTTATCGTGGTGGGGCTTGGAGTGTGGACGGTCTGCATGGCCGCGCAGGCCGCCATGTACCGGGGCGGGGCGTTTACCTCCCTCCATGCGCCCTTGTATATCGCAAACAGCCTGGCGTGTATGCTGGTGGCTATGGCGCTGGCTTATCTGGCGGGAATGGCCGCAAACAGCCCCGGCGCGCTGAACGCGGTAAACAATATTATTTCTCTCGGGCTGTGCTTTCTTGGAGGCATATTTGTCCCGGTAGAGATGCTGGGCAGCCGGGTGGAAAAGATATCGTATTTTCTTCCCACGTACTGGTATTCCAAAATCAATGGAATCCTGGGAGACTATGGAGAGCTGGGAAGCCAGATGCGCCAAACGGTGGGCAGAGGCCTGGCGATACAGGTGCTTTTTGCGGCGGCCTGCATCTGCGTGACGATGGCGGTGAATAAGGCGCGGCAGCGGGAGTAAGGCGCCCGCCCGCAAAAGGGCCCGTCTGCGAAAGGGCC
>JAUNFZ010000023.1 GCA_030524785.1 Eubacteriales bacterium | reverse complement strand
TTTGCTATGCCGTTTTTTTGTATTCCCTATGCCGCTTTACATATGCCGTCCGCATTTTTCTATGCCCGCCCGTATATTCTGGCCAGCTTCAGAATTTTTTGTTCCAGTTCCCTTGTCAGCGCCCCCTGGTCCATACGCCATACCCAGTTTCCGCCCAGAGAAGACGGAGTATTGATACGGGCCTCATCGTCCAGTCCAAGGTAGTCCTGCATGGGAATAATCGCCGTATCCGCCACACTGGACAGCACCGCGCGGATCATCTTCCAGTGAATCTCTCTCTCCTCACCGGATTTAACATCCAGATAACATACAGCCGTCTCATAGTCCTCCTTCGGAAGCGTCTGAAACCATCCCTGCACGGTCTGGTTGTCATGGGTCCCCGTATACGCCACGCAGTTTTGGGTATAGGTATACGGAAAATAATTGCTTTCTTCCCGGGAATCAAAGGCAAACTCCAAAACCTTCATGCCCGGGTAGCCGGTATCCTGTACAAGCTTCACCACCGAATCTGTCAGAAAGCCCAGATCCTCGGCGATAATGCGCACATCGCCCCGCTCCTTTTTCAATTCATTAAACAGACTTATCCCCGGCCCCTTTTCCCAGTGGCCGCCGGCTGCCGTATCCGCTCCGTAGGGGATGGAAAAATATTCGTCAAATCCCCGGAAGTGATCTACCCGCACCACATCATACAGGCGAAAACAACGCTCCATACGTTTTTTCCACCATGTATAATTCGTGCGCTTGTGATACTCCCAGTCATAAAGAGGATTCCCCCAGACCTGGCCTGTCGCCGAAAAGCCGTCGGGAGGACACCCGGCCACGCCTGTGGGCGTGCCGTTTTCATCAAACTGGAATAATTCCGGGTTCGCCCAGGTGTCTGCGCTGTCAAAAGCCACATAGATTGGAATGTCCCCGATGATATCTACCCCGTGATCATTGGCGTACTGCTTCAGCTCATACCATTGCTTCTGAAACCAGAACTGCTGAAACCGGTAAAAATCTATTTCCTCCGCCAGAAGCTTCCGGTAGTTTTCCACTGCCTCCGACGTTCTTTTTTGAATCCCGGGTTCCCACTGCTTCCATGAAATTCCCCCGAAATAATTTTTGACAGCCATATAGAGACAGTAATTATCCAGCCATTCCTCGTTCTCTGAGAGAAACTCTTTATATGCCTCGTCGTCATCCAAGCTGCTTCTTTTGAAAGCTTTTCTCAAAATCTGAAACCGCGTCGCATATAGTTTCTCATAATCTATATACTGCGGGTTTTCTTCGGCGTCATAGGCGTCACATTCCTCCCTTGTCAAAAGCCCGGCCTCCACCAGCCCCTCCAGGTCTATAAAGTACGGATTGCCGGCAAATGTGGAGAACGACTGGTACGGCGAGTCGCCATACCCCGTCGGTCCCAGGGGAAGGATCTGCCAGTATTTCTGGCCGGCCCTCTGCAGAAAATCTACAAATTCATACGCACATTTTGAAAATGTACCGATTCCGTATGCACAAGGCAGACTGGCGATCGGTAAAAGTATTCCTCCTGCTCTCATATCCGCCGCCTCCTTGTCTTAAAATATCAGCCCTTTACCGCTCCTGCCACAACGCCCTCAATAATGTATTTCTGGCATGACAGGTAGAAGATAATAATCGGGATAATACTAAGTACCAAGACTCCCATCATAGCACCCATATCGATAGAACCGTAGCCGCCGCGCAGATACTGCACCGCAATCGGTATCGTCTTATATTTACGCATGTCGAGTACCAGATAAGGAAGCAGATAATCATTCCAGATCCACATTGCCTGCAGAATCGCCACAGTAATACAGGTGGGTTTCAGAATCGGCATTACCACCTGGAAGAAGGTCTGAATCGGCGTACACCCGTCGATCATTGCCGCCTCCTCGATCTCCAGCGGTATCGATTTCACAAAGCCCGTAAACATAAATACGGAAAGCCCTGCTCCAAACCCCAGATACACCACGATAATTCCTACCGGATTGCTCAGATGAAGGATATTTGCAATCTTCGACAATGTAAACATTACCATCTGGAAAGGTACAATCATGGAAAACAGGCAAAGATAATATATCGTAGACGTTACTTTATTTTTCACGCGGCTGATATACCAGGCGCACATGGAGGTGCACAAAATAATTGCCGCAACAGAGAACACGGTAATAAACAGCGACCACCCAAATGCCTCAATAAAGCCTGTTTTTTTGATTCCGTTGACATAGTTTTCAAACTGCACAAACATTTTTCCGGTGGGAATCGCAAAGGGCTTGCGGCTGATATACGCCTTCTTTTTAAAGGAGTTGATGACAACAAGTGCGATCGGATACACGTATAAAATGCTGATAATACTAAAGATTACCGTCAGCAGCGTTCCGTGTTTTGCTTTTCTTACATTCATTACTGCTGCACCTCCTTCGTTCTCGTAAGGGTATTCTGTGCAATTGCAATCACTGCGACCAGAATAAAGAACAGAACGGCTTTCGCCTGACCCACTCCTTCATAGCCGGGACGTCCATAGAACGTATTGAAAATATTCAGCGCCAGCATTTCAGACATTTTTGACGGCTCGCCGTTTGTCAGAGCCAGGTTCTGGTCAAACAGCTTGAATCCGTTCGTCAGAGTCAGGAAAGTACAGATCGTAATGGAGGGCATCACCATTGGAATCGTTACATTAAACAATACCTGACGTGAATTTGCCCCGTCGATTTTCGCCGCCTCAATGAGCTCTCCGGGTATGTTCTGGATACCGGAAATATAAATAATCATCATGTAGCCGATCTGCTGCCAGCACATCAGAATTACCAGTCCCCAGAAACCATAGGTGGAGGAATACGTCAGCGTGCGCTGGAAAGACAGCAGTATGCCGTTCAGCAAAAGCTGCCACACATAACCAAGAATAATACCGCCGATAAGGTTCGGCATAAAAAATACCGTACGGAAAATATTTGTACCCTTGATTTTTTTTGTGAGAAGCATCGCCACAATAAACGCCAGAACATTAATCAGCAGTACAGATACCACCGTAAAAGCCGCCGTATACCACAGCGAATGTAAAAACGGATCGGAAGGATCGTTAAAGATTTTTGTGTAATTTACAAGCCCGATAAATTTCGCGTCGGTCACAGTCGTAAATTTACAGAAAGATAAATAGATACCCATGATAAAGGGTGCAATAAATCCGATCGTAAAGGCCAGCATCGTCGGCAGAACAAAAACCGGAAAATATCTTTTTATCGCCTTTTCCATAATTTTCTCCCTTTCTTTGAAAAAGGGCGAGCGAAGCATCGCTCACCCTCTTTTCATACTATTAATTTCTCAGATAAATTCTAAATTATCCCTCGTGTGCGATAGCATACTCTGTAGCCCATCCGTCTACGAACGCGCTTACAACGCCATCCCATTCGCCTGTACCCTGAGCATACTCAAGAAGTGCGCTTCCTACGCCGTTCTTCCAGTTCTCAGAAGGCATTGTTGTGAAGTTCCATGATACCGTCGTATGACCTGCTGCGATATCCTCGTTTGCTGCTACAACCAGCGGGTTTGCCGGCAGTTTGTCGTCGCCGATAGAGGAGAACGGAGTTACAAATCCCATTTCCTGTGTCAGAGCGTTGATACCGGTTTCACTGGTAACTACCCATGCAAGGAAATCAAGCGTTGCCTGAATATCTTCCTCGGAAGCTTTGCTGTTTACGCACCAGTAGTTCTCAGAACCTGTGCAGAGACCCTGATTTTCTTCACCCTCAACGCCAATGTAGATCGGCATCATGCCAAGGTCTTCATCTGCAACGTCGTTGTCCTTGATATCGCCGTATGCCCATGTACCGTTCTGGTAGAATACTGCCTCGCCAAGTGCAAATTCAGAAGCCGCATCCTCGCCGGTTTTGCCGGAAAGCAGTGTCGGTTCGCAGGTTGCATTGTTGATGTACAGATCCCAGATTGCCTTGTAGTTGTCAAGATATGTGCCTTTGATTGCATCTGTATCGCTGATGCCGTCTGCCTTATACTCATAGTAAATCGGCATATTTGCCAGATGTGTTTTGAATCTCCAGTCAGAGGAAGCGTCCATACCTGCGGATGTAAATGCACCCAGGATGCCAAGGTCGTCCTTCTTTGCCTGAATGTCTTCCACAACTGCCTTCAGGGTATCGAAGTTGTTGATTTCTTCTACAGAAGTTACCACTGCTCCCTCTGTCTCAAAATATGCGTTCAGCAGCGCTTTGTTGTAGATAATGCCGTAAGTCTCAATTACGTATGCGATACCGGACACGGAACCGTCCTCATTTACCAGGGCGAAATCATCGCTCTTTAAGTTTTTATAAACCTCGCTGTCCTTCAGGTCGTAGCAGTAATCTTTCCATGTAGCCAGACCTACCGGGCCGTTTACCTGAAACAGGGTCGGAGCTTCCGATTTTGCCATCTCAGATTTCAGTGTGCTCTCATACTCGCCGCTTGCTGCGGTAACAACCGTTACCTCCACGCCGGTTTCATCCGTGTAAGCTGCTGCAAGGTCTTCCCACTGCTCAGCCTGCTCCGGCTTGAAGTTCAGGTAGTAAACCTTTCCGCCCTCAGCGCTTGCCGGGATGGAAAATGCGCCTGCGATCATTGCTGCAGACAATGCCAATGATACTGCTTTTTTCATCGATTTCATGTTGTTCTCCTTTTCTTTCATGAAAAATGGTGGATAGTTGCCAATTTTCGGAAACGTTATCGGTAACGTTTCCAATTTCTGATTTTATAGTATCACGCCTTCGGCAATTTGACAAGCAGTTTTTTTCTTTCTGCGACATTTTGTTGAATCTATCCAATTTTCGTTTTCCAATTTTATGCAATTTCACAAAACAATATTCATATATCCTGTTCTCACTCCCTTTATCCAATCGTATTTCTCACAAAAGCGCTATGGCTCTCTCCCTGGTCGGTAACCTTCTTGTTATAAAAGACTGCTTCCCCAAGCCGCGCTTCTGTCACGTCAAATACCACGCTGTTCTGTTCCCCTTTCCCGGCAGTCACATCATAAATTTCCTGCAGCGTGTAACGCGCTGTCTTTTCTTCCGAAGCTCTGTAGGTTCCCACCGGCACTCTAAATTCCGCCGTCAGCCGAATCCTGCCGCTGTCTGCACTGTCCGCGCTGTTTTCCTGCGTAAACTCCACGGTTTCATAATACGTATGGGTCTCCCCTAACACATCCTCTCCCTCCAGGCAGAAGGTAAACGTTGGATTTCCGTGAGCCCACACAATATCCCCGGCGTCAATCTCTTTTATCAGGCATATTTTGGCATACGCCCGCTGGTTGACAACGCTGATTTCCACATTCACCATTGGCGTAAGTTCATTTTTCCAGGCGACCGTCACTTCCCTGGCCTGTTCCTCCCTGTCGTACCCCGCTGGCGCAGTTACTTCAGTTACCAGGTATTCCCCGGGATAAAGAGGTCCGCTTACTGCAGTCCCATTTTGATCGCTGGTGATTTTTCCCAGCGATGTGCCCGCCGCTGCCAGAAGCTTTCCCTGTACAGAGGTTACATCCTTTCTGGCTGTGATCTCAAATACGGCTCCCTGCAGCGCTTTTCCCCTGGCGTCCGTTTTATGAACAGTGATTGTCCCTTTCGCCATCTCATTCGTCACATGATAATACAAATCCACCACGCCCTCCGTCTCCGGCACAAGAAACTCCTGTTCCCAGGCCCCGCAGTAGCCCCGGGGAATCTGCGTCTCCTTTATTTTATATTTCCCCTTGTTGGCCGCCGTGCGCCCAATATGCTCCATCACATAGCAGCCGCCCGCTTTGTCATAGGTCAGCCTGCCTTTGTTTACGGAATATGCGCTTCCATCCCACTCAAACACTTCAAAACCTGCGTTGTCTATATTTTCCTTCGTGTCTTTATCTGTCTTGGTAACGTGCAGGCACACTTCCCGGACAAAAGACGCCGTTGTGGTCACACTGTTAGAATCCACCGCCGTATCTGTCTGTTCCGTCCTGTGGCGCACACGGGCCTTCGCCTTATTTGTCACTGTATAAGTCAGACGGTTTCCCTGCTGGCTGGCCGTAAGCCTGGACGGATTCAGTTTTACTCTGAACGTAAAATAATACGTATAACCATAGAACGACTGTGAAGACAATGCGCTCGCCTTTGCCGTGGCTGTTATGACGCCTTTCTCTGCGTTAAAGTCAAACCAGGAGCTGACGTTGCTTCCATCCTCTGCGCGGACAACGGCTGCTCCTCCGATGTAGTCCACGCCTTCCGGAAGCGTGTCTGACAAAACAAATGTATCGTAAAAATATGTGTCAAACTCCATTGGAACGCACTGGGTAATCCGGTATTGATACTCAGAATTTGCAGAGGCCAGCGCATTGGAAAATCCCCAGTTCTGCCCGTCGCTGGATACATGCTTAACCGGCGTCGCCGGAGCCGTCGGCGTAATGGTTGAATCTGTTTTTATCCCTATGACAGCAAAGCCCCTGATTGTTCCGGAAGCCGCCTCCTGCATCCGGCTTTGTACCAGATTCCAGGAAGCCAGCTCATTGTCAGAATACCCCACGCCAAGATAGCACTCGCTTGTATTTAACTCATAGATTGCATCTCCCCGGTGGTCGGAATCGTCAAGTCCAATGTCGTCGCCCAACAGGCGTTCCATTCCGCTGATACCAGCCACCGCCTTACCCGTATCATGGCTGACAACGCAATTTTGCACTACATATTTGTAATCTGCTGTGCCTCCCCCGCTCACTTTAAAGTACACCATCTGAAGGTCGTCAATATCCGTAATATTTAATCGTATTTTCTTTTTTACCGCCGTGCTTGTCCCGGTCTTCACGATCTGGCAGCGCAGCACAAAAAAGCCGCAGCGGTAAAAGTAAAAAAGTATTCTGGAATTTGAAAAGCCGATCTCCGGATAGGCCGTATGGCCTTTTCCATCGTTCGTTGTCACTGAGTCTGTATATCCAGCTACGGTAATCAGCAAATCATACCACTGTCCATTCTCCCAGGCCACCTTTGAATACCGTGCGCCAAACGTATTGTTAAGGCCCTTTGCCGTGGGAAACCAGTATTCCCCCTGCGCCGTGCCATTAATGGTAATCCCGCCCTTTACAAGATTCTGTCCCGGCGTCCCCCAAAGCGACATGGAAGATATTCCGGGATAAAACCGGACCGCCATATACTCCGAATGTGTTTTTGTATCTGCAGTAACCGCCGTAAAACCGCTTCCGCTGTAAGGCAGCCTATTGGTCGGGATGTCCATCGCCATCTGTGCTACGCTTTGAAAACTGCTGCTGCAGTCTTCCATATAGATGCGATATCCGCAGTCCTCCCCGTGAAGCTCAAAGTCTGTCTCCAGCGTCTGGCAGGTGCAAAGCTGCTCACGAATACGGTTTAATACCTCGCAGTGATAGTGAAAGGCAGCCGGCCGCCGGAGGGCATCACATTCTTCACTGCAGACAGCTTCAAAAGCATCCAGTACCCCCGCGCAGTCCCAGGCATGATCCAGAATATCCGGCAGCATCTGGCCGCAGTCGCAGCGCTTAAGCAGTTCCTCCGTAAAAACCGGACATTTCCAGTGATGAAGCAGCGCTGCTTCCTCCTGTCCTACGCAGATACATTCGGACCCTGCCTCACTTTCTGTTTCATTTTCCAGGCCGCTTTGCACTTCATCCCACAATTCCTCCTCCAAAAATTCATCCCCGAAATCCGTCTCCCAAAGTTCGGTCTCATCCGTTCCCTCCCATCCGTCTTCCGTTTCAGATTCCGCTTCTTCCGGGTTTCCCTCCGCACCTGTTTCTGTCTCCTCTGTA
Organism: Eubacteriales bacterium; assembly: GCA_030524785.1. GTDB lineage: Bacteria > Bacillota > Clostridia > Lachnospirales > Lachnospiraceae > Marvinbryantia. The sequence continues at coordinate 29,862 of JAUNFZ010000023.1, read as the reverse complement.
CTTTCCTCTGTATTTATGCTTTCTTCTGTATGTGTGTTTTCTTCTATATTTATGTTTTCCTCTGTATCCGGCATTTTCTCCGTAGACTCCGTATCACCCTCATCCGCCGGATAGATTTCCGTATCTGCCGTACTCTCCGCTTCGCTGTTTGAAACAGGCTCCGTACCGTTTTCCGATACGGGGGCTTCTCCGGTTTCCGCGCCGCTTTCCGGCTGCGAAGCCGCAAGCGGTTCCGTTACCCGCTCTGCAGACTGCTCCGACGCAGGCTCTGTAAATGCTGCCGTTGCCGTATTTCCCGCCAGCGCTCCGGACAGCAGGCATATTATAGCTGCTTTCCTAAAAACACCTTTCTTTTTCACTGTACCCTTCCTCCTTCGCTATCGCCCCCGCTCCCTTGTCGCGACGGCAGGTCGTCTTCCCCTGTATTGTTCTGCTGTTCCAGGGCCGCGTAAATCTCCTTAACGCCGGCGTTTTCCCCGCATATCCCATCCTGAACTGCAGCCGCTTCCACCGGCAGCGCCAGAATCTCTCCGGACAACTCACCTTCCAGATAATTGGCCAGCTTCACATATTCAAACAATGGCGATGTCTTTTGCCCGGGTTTCACGAGCTGCCGGTATCCATATACGTACTGTACCGTCTCCGACGTCTCCGTTTTCTCCAGCATCTGCCATTCTTCGCCGGAGTTAAAGGAAAATAATTCTGTTTTTTTCGCTTCCGTTTTCCGCCCGCTGGACGCCTCCACCAGGCGAATCGTCCTCACCGGAACAAGCACTTTCAAAAAAATCCAGGCGCTGTTTTTTCCGGTGTTTACTACGTAAGGATCCTTGTGAACGGAAGCGCCCGCCTCCAGCCCCAGGGCTGCCTCCTGCTTCCAGGCCGGTTCCTCAAGACGGATTTTCACGGAGCCCATCGTGACCGTATTTTCCAGACTTTGCGGACGGGACGTCAAAAAGGCGGATGTTGCGCCGGACGCTGACGCAAAAAGTGTCAATGCCAGTATAATTCCCATAATTTTTTCAGATATTTTCACGCTCCCACGCTTCCTCCTGTTTCGTTTTCATCATATCCCCAAGGATCGTCCTCACTGCGTACATCCAGATGACTGTCCCGCAAAAAAGCAGTTTTTTCCCCGGATCGGCAAACAATTCAGCCGCATAGCCTGCGTATGGCACGCAGAATTTTACCTTCCCAATAATATCCTCATACGGTACCGGTCTGCTGTCCAGCGTATCGTTTGCATCACCCTTTACCGTAAAAGCTCTCTTTGCACTCTGTTTCTCCACAACCCGGTGCGTTACACTTACGCCATTGACAGAATACGTGATAATGTCGCCTTCACAGATATCCGCAAATTCTTCCGGATGCACATATACTGCAGCCCCGGGCAAAATTGCAGGCGCCATGCTGGAACTGATAACGGCGTAAACACGAAATCCCAGAAAAAAGGGAATCGCTACGGACGCCGCCGCAATCAGGCAGCCGGTAATCAAAAGGGTAATCACCCTGCTAAAAAATCTCATCTTTGCTCCCATCCTTTCTGCTTTTTTTCTCTATCCACACAGCAAATGCAAGAAACACCGCGCTGACAGCAAAGAGCGCCGCCCACATGGCAACAGGCGTTATGTCTCCTGTCACCGGCACATCCAAAGCCGTGACCGTTCCGTCTTCACCTCTGGCGGAAAAGACCCACGCTATTTTTCCTGTGAGTTTTTGAAACTCATTGTCCATCTCAGGGGAAAGGGCCAGGGATACAGACAACGCTTTTTTCTCTCCCGCGTTAAACTCTCCCAGGCTGATCCCGCCTTTCATAGAACCTGTTTCAGAGGTTCCGCTCACAGGTCCTTTATACAGAAGCCGTTCTCCCTCTCTCACCTCGATCTGCGCACAGGTATTCATAAAACGTTCCAAAAGCTTTCGCTGTTTCTGATTTTCTGTCTGCCCGCCGGCTTCCTCCGCCCTCAGAAAGAGCTCCGCCCGCTGGTCAGATGCATTTTCAACAATCACGCGCTGAAGCCTTGCGCACCCGGGCGTAAGATTTTTAAAAGCATAAAATAAATCTGTCCCATCCGCTTCCACCTGAAACCCCTCCGTCTTCCCCAGAAATTTTATCCGGGCATCCTTCGATTCATAGGCCTCCCTCCAGACAGTATCAAAGTCCTTTACGCTGACGTTCCACAGATCTGAAGCAGCCTCTCCCGCCTGTATGGATTCCATACAGACGACAATCTGCGCATCCTTTCCGCGATAGCTGTTCCCGGCCTTCGAAGACAGTGTGTAAGACTCCATCAACGGCTCTTTTACTGTTTCACCGGCCCGCAGAACGTCCTTGTAGTAAAACCAGCCGTCTTTTCGCTGTTCCCACCAGGTATGGTTATAGTCGATCTCTATCACGTCTGTGTTCAGGCTGTCGTCCTTTCGGAACTCGCCGTTCTCGCTTCGCTCTCCAAATTCTTTTTCCACCGATACCCTCACCAGAATATCCACCGTGCCCTCATTTTTCACTCTTACTTCCTTTTTAATTTGCTGTGTGGGATCGACATGGCCGGGCGTCTGGTAATTTTCCGTAAGAACCGCTTTGTAAGAAGCCATCGTCAGTATATTGAGCGTTCTCTTTTCTGTTTTCCAGTATCCATATACCAGCGTTCCAAGCAAAATTGCCGTAGCAAACACAACCGCCAGCACTGCCCTTCCTTTTTTACTGTCCATACGCTTCTACCTCCGCATCCAGCGCCTGATATGCCGACCTGCGGTCTGCAAAGCCCGCAGACTGTATAGCCTCTGCAGAAACTCTGATTTGAAAATCCCCCACGGTATCCACCTCTGATTTTGTCCACTCTGTGGGTACTGCAAGCACAGTGAACAGCGCCGCCCAGTCGCCGTTTCTTAAAAGTCCGGTGCCGTCCCTGCCATTATAATTGCAGACAAGTACTCCGTCGGAAGAACGCTCCTCGTCCAGCTCAAACACAGGATTCAGCATTGGAAGCTCCTCTATTTTCTCCAGACTGTAGCCCGGAATCCGTCCCTCCTGAATCGCAGTGCCCGTTCCCTTTGCGTCATACGTCCCCGTATATCCTGCGTCATACCGGAGCATTGTCTTTATCAGCGAGAGCCTGACCTGATCCGTGATGATATTTCCGCTCTCATCCAGAATTTTTACAATCATCCTGGCGTAACATGGCTGTTCCCCATTTTTGGATGAAGTCACATTTTTGATCGTAGGATTTTTATACACACTGCTGCCGGGCACTGCACTGACACCGTCGCCCTTCTCAGGTTCCCATTCAGATTCCTTTAGCCCCAGCTCCAGATCTCCCACAGTAAATGTATTTGTAATTTCCTGCCGTCCGCTCAGATAACTTAAAGTTCTGCCTGCAAAAGTCAGTCCCAGAACGCTTAAAGCAACGGCTATTGCCGCCATGCGCGCCGTTTTTTTCATACGCAGTCCTCCATCTTTTTCCAGGAATCTTCTTCTCCGGCGTCGCTGCACCTTACGGCTTCTGCATAGACAAGTACCTGAAACGGCGGTATTTCTTCTTTGACATTCTGCCGGACAAAAATACTGTCAAAGAGAGCTGCAGTTGCCTCACCGGGCTTTAAAGCGCCTTTCCAGTAATAATATCCGTCCTCCCTCTTTTCCCAGCCATCGTTGATGAGCAGCGGATCGCATTTTTCTGCCGCGCTGCTGTCTGAAAAACGCACGATAGCCCGGACATAGCACTCTGTTTTTGAGCTGCTTATAATTCTGGGAGATTTTTTTATCTCCATCCCCGGAATTATCTCTGTTGGAGGATCAAATTCCTCCTCAATTCCAATGTCTACGCTGGAAGCCTGAAAATCGTTCTGCGCCTTGTCCTGCGCTGACAGATACGCATACGACATCCCGGCGCCGACGCCCAGCAGAAGCGCCGCTGCCAAAATGGCAATAATCATGTTTTTCATTCGTTTGCTCCTTCCTTTTTTCTCTTGAATTTCATTTGAATCTTTGGCGGAACCGCCGGAGTTTTTGTTGGAACAGAACTGCTCCATGAAGTTTCTTTACTATACCACAATCAGAAACATATTGCAATACATTTTTCATATTTTATAGAAATAAATCGTTTATTGTATATATGTCCTGCATACTTTGTTTTTATCAGACATACATTAAACAAAGATGACAGGGAGCTCCCATGCACAAATTAAAATTTGCCCTCATCCCCGCCGCCTGCCTTCTGCTTGGCGCCGCATACAAATACTGCGGCGATTCCAGTGCCCGTACGGCCGCGGCTGAATTTAAGTCTTTTACCGAAACCATGTTTCAAAATGAAATCACCTCAAACACGCTGAATCTTCACTACACGCTCAAGGAACCGGAAAACTACGGCATTACCGATTATCCGGTCACTTTCGGCGAGACAGCCGATCTTTCCCTGGTAGCCCCGGACGCTTCGCCATCGGTGGACGATTACCGCAGCATTCTCTATGATATTTCCTGTGACAGTCTCTCTCTGAGCGACCGCATTACTTATGATGTGCTTTCCCTTGCGCTGGAAAATGCCGCAGAAGCCGGAACCTATGCCCTGTACCAGGAGCCTTTGGGCCCGGCCACCGGCGTGCAGGCTCAATTGCCCATCCTGCTTTGTGAATACGCCTTTTTTGACAAAGAAGACGTCGAAGAATATCTGACGCTCATTGCACAGACGGATACTTACTTTGCCTCCCTGCTGCAGTTTGAAAAATCAAAGGCCAGGGCCGGTCTATTTATGAGCGATAAAAATGCGGAGGCTATCATTGCCCAGTGCATTGGTTTCCTTGGAAATAAAGTTCCTGAAGAAAATCTTCTTGTCACTATTTTTAATGAAAAGCTCCAGGAACTTGATTTTCTTTCGGAAAGCGAACGCGCTTCCTACAGAGAAAGAAATCTGCAGGCGGTGGACATCCACGTTCTCACCGCTTATGAACTTCTCGCAAGCGGTCTGGAAAGTTTGAAGGGAAGCGGCAAAAACCCAAACGGTCTCTGCTGGCTTCCCGAGGGAAAATCTTACTATGAGTATCTGCTGCGCAGCGCCGTCGGCTCTTACCTTCCCGTAGACGCCATCGAAAGACGTATTCGAAAACAGCTCTCTGATGATATTTCTGAGTGCCGCCGGCTTCTTGGCAACGACCCTTCTGCCGCCGACGCAGACGCCATCGCTGATATACCCACAGACCCTGTCGAAATTCTTGCGGATCTTCAGGAAAAAATATCCGAGAACTACCCTGCATGCCCTCAGGCCAATGTACGCATCGAATATGTACACCAGTCTCTGGAAAATTTTTTAAGCCCGGCCTTTTATCTGACACCGCCCATCGACAATATTGCCGACAATGTAATTTACATAAACAACGCCTCTGTTTCCTCTCCTCTGGAGCTTTACACAACGCTGGCCCACGAGGGATATCCTGGCCATCTGTATCAAAATCTCTCCTCCGGCAGCAGCCTCAACCCTGTGCGCAGTCTGTTCAGTTTCGGAGGATATACGGAGGGATGGGCCACCTATGTGGAAATGGAAAGTTTCTGCTATACCGCCGACACTCAGTCCGAACAAAACGCGGCGGCTTTTCGCCGCCTGAACCGCTCTGTTATGTTGGGGCTTTCCTCCCTGCTGGATATCTGTATCCATTACCGGGGCTATACCAGAGAACAAACGGCAGACTTCTTAAAAACGCTGGGATTTGCCAACCCTTCTGCCGCCGACGCTCTTTACGACGCCATCATAGAATCGCCCGCCAACTATTTAAAGTATTATCTAGGGTGTTTAAGCTTTTACGATCTTCGCAGCTACTGCATGGAAAACTGGTCTGAAAAATTTGATCTGAAAGATTTTCATAAGCAGGTTCTCTCCGTCGGCCCGGCTCCCTTCCCCGTGCTGGAAAAATATCTGAAACTGTATTACCAGTCTGCATGAAACCTGGCGGCCAGTCATGTTTGCATTTTATCTTATAATACGCTATACTCAAATAATCAGAGGGCTTCTACTGGCAGAAAAAACGACGTCAAACGAAAAACAGAACCGATCAAATCTGACCTGTGCAGCCGCTGGCGGCAGCCCGCAGGAATAAGCAAAAGAGGAAATCAATATGGATATGAAACAGTTAACAAATTCACTGGCAGGAAATATTCTGCTGCCGGGCAGCAACGCATCCTCCCTGGCACAGCAGCTCTCCGGTCTGTTTGACGAGGGCTCCATCTTAAAGGCCAGAGAATCTTTCGAAGAATTGAAATCTCTGATGTCATGCTATCAGTGTGCGATATTAGAAGTTGAAACAAAGTTTAAAGTGTTAAACGAGCGCTTTTCTCTGGACCACGAGCGCAACCCCATCGAAACAATCAAGACGAGAATCAAATCGCCGGAAAGTATCCAGGAAAAACTGATCCGCCGGAACCTTCCCTTCACTTTCGAATCTCTGGATGCGATACACGACATCGCCGGGGTCCGGGTCATCTGTTCATTTGTGGATGATATCTATATGCTTGCGGACTGCCTTCTCAAGCAGGACGACATCCGGCTGATTCAGCAAAAAGACTATATTGCGTCTCCAAAGGAGAACGGTTACCGCAGTCTTCACCTCATCGTTGAGGTTCCCATTTTTCTGGAAAATGAAAAACGGCTGATGAAAGTGGAGGTGCAGCTTCGAACCATCGCCATGGAATTTTGGGCAAACCTGGAGCATCGGCTTCGTTACAAGAAAAATCTTTCCGACGAGCTGACTGCGCTTACGTCCGCAGAGCTTACGGAATGTGCGCAGATGAGTGCCCAGCTGGATCTTAAGATGCAGAAGATTCGGGATATCATAGAAAACAGTTAGTTTTCCGCCGGCGTTTTTCCGCGGGAGCGCAAAAATATCACACTCCGCTTCCGTCAAACGCCGGAATAAAGCTTTCCTTTGCCGTTTCTCCCTCCTGAATAAAAACATTCTCCATGCCCAGTGAAATCGCATAGTCCAGCAGCCGTTCATATTCACGCTTTGTCACTTTGCGGTTAAGTTCCGGGTATTTTTCCGCCTGAGGCAAGGGCGTATATTGGTTCATCAGGCTCACATATATCTGATTCCCATAAGTCTCATACAGGTACCGCACTACGGCCTTTGCATTTTTCACATGGTTCGGCAAAAGAAGATGGCGGACGATCACACCCTTTTTCATCATTTCTTCCCCGTCAAACACCGGTTTTGGCTGCTGGCGTACCATTTCCTTCAACGCTGCCCTGGCCTTTTCGGGGTAATCCTTCGCCCTGGAATATTTCTGTGCAATATCTGCTTCCATGTACTTAAAATCCGTAAGGTAAATGTCCACAATCCCTTCCAGCGTTTTCAACGTCTCTGGTTTTTCATACCCGCCGCAGTTGTAAACCAGAGGTATGCGAAGGCCGGCGCTGCGGGCCTTGCCTGTTGCTTCTATAATCTGCGGCGTATAGTGTGTAGGCGTTACCAGATTAATATTGGCGGCTCCCTTTTCCTGAAGGTTTAGAAAAACTTCTGCCAGGCGCTCCGTAGAAATTGCCTTTCCCGGCTTCAAAGCAGCCAGTCCGGCGCTTTCCGATGTATCCGGTTCGGCGCTTCCCGGTGTATCCGGCCCGCTACAGGTTTTCAGCACGCCGGTCCGCTTTACCGCCGGTCCGGAAATCTGATAATTCTGGCAGTAAACGCAGCCCAGAGGGCAGCCGCAGAAAAACACTGTGCCCGAGCCTTTGTTCCCGGAAATGCAGGGCTCCTCCCACATATGAAGTCCCGCCCGAGCCACGTAAATATATTCGCCAAACACTCCGCAAAAGCCCCGTTCTCCCGCCGCTCTGTCCGCGCCACATTCTCTGGGGCAGAGCCTGCAGCCTGAAATCTGTTCCATTTTCTGGTGCATCTGACTTACCTTTCTTCCTTTCTGCCAGGAAAATAAATTTATCTTATTCACCCGCAAAGTCAGTTCAGTTCAATAATAACTTCTTCTCCCAATAACGTTATGTCTTCCTCAAGAATATGGTCTTTTTCATCTACCGCATACTCATACCCAATCTCCTCCAGCGGGACAGCATTTCCCTCTGTATCATACCTGTTGCCCATGCGCAGGCGCTCTTTGCGTTCCTCAGTAAGCTCAAATACTCCCGCCTGGAGTCTGAGCCATTTGCTGTCCGTAGACGGCACGCTGGCGCCATTTTGCAGTGTACACAGCACTTCCATACTTTTTCCTTCTTCCTGGCTGCTGTTATCTCCTCTGTAATAAACCTCATTTCCAAGGCTGTCCTCACCTTTCAAAAATACTTCTTTATAAAATTCGGGCAGATTTTCCGTATCCACATAAATTTTACTGAATACTTCATTGATTTCAATGGATTTCAGTGTCATCGACGCACCCTCGCCCAAATCTATCCTCTGGTTCAGTTCCCGGCGCAAAGTACTTTTTTCCAGTTCTTCTCTGGAGGCGGAAAAGTCAAATTCAAATTCTACGGCGTTCTCAAGATTTTCATCCAATGTCTCCTCTGTTGCCGCGAACGCCAGGATCCGCATCTCAATATTTACTTTTTCATCCAAAATAGTATTCTGTTCAAAGCTATATGCAATCCCAAAGATTCCTTCCCCTGCTTCCCGCGTCGATGTCCCGTCCGCTGTGCACGCTTCACCGTTCACACGCATATAGAACGTCGGAAAAACCTTTATCTTGCGATGTTCCCTGTCGCTGGCCTGCACAATTATATAGAGCTGATCCTCCGCCAGAATCACTTCCTTAAGCGTAACGGTAATTCCTTCTTTCGTCTGCGCAGTATCTACAATTTCCGCGTAGGGCGAAAAATCCTTTTCCCAGCCCCATAATCGCCCAAACCATGTGGCAAAATCCCGAATAGACGCGCGCACCTGCGGCTGAAATACTCCCACTGATATCAGCGCCGCCACAAAAAAGATGCAGGCTGCCGCCCTGACTGACTTTGCCGACAGGCCGTTCCTGCCATCCGCAGCGGCGTGCCGTGACAGGCTGCTTTCCTTTTCCCGGGAAAGTCCCGCCTGAAATATCATATCTTCTTCTATTTCTCCAAACAATTCCAAAAAATGCAGTTCTCTCTCGTTCATGTGCTTGCCTCCTTTCCTCTGCCGCATCTTTCCATACATTCAGGATATTCTCTCTCCAGAAACTGTTTCAGACGCTTTCGGTTTCTGTACAGGTTGGATTTCACTTTTCCCACGGAACATCCGTGTCTTTGAGCAATCTCACCAATACTGTCCATGTACCAGTACCGACGGATAAACATATCGCGGTCCCGTTCCGGCAGCTTGCGCAGGAAACAATTCAGCAACGCAATAAACTCCTTTTCATTTACATATTCCTCCGGTCCGCCACTTTTCTCACTCAGCATTTCTATCTCATCCGAAAGCTCTATGATATGCGCATCCATACGTTTTGCCGCATTCTTCTTTCTCAATACGTCAATGGCAAACCGTCTCGTAATTTTTCCAAGAAATGCGGAAAGTACAGATGGCCTCTGCGGAGGTATACACGTCCAGGCTGCAAACCATGTGTCGTTCACACACTCCTCGCTGTCCTCCCAATTTCTAATCACATTCCATGCGATTCTGAAACAATATCCATGATATTTTTTGCTCAGCACGCGAATTGCCGACTCGTCCCGCCTCCAGAATAATTCAATAATATCAACGTCTTCCATTAGCAGCTCCTTTCTTCCCTCTTTAATAGTAAAGACGTATTTTTTCGTCAGCAGTTGCATAAATTTGACGCTTATGAAGTTTTCTGTGCAAAAAAACGCAATCACCATTGAGGTGACTGCGTAAAATCAAATGACGGCACCGCCATACCACAACGCGGTCACTGAGCGTCCCTTTCGCGCAGCGCCAGATACAGTTCTGCATCAGCGGCATCCTTGTAGGGATTCACCCAGAAAACCAACAAAATTCCAAATGTGAGTGTTCCAAGCAGTTTCCATCCAAGGAAGGACAGGTCAAACACAAAAGCCGCCCATTTATTTCCATCCATCCTCTCACGGCTCATGCGAAATACCTCCCGCACCGGCAATTCCGGATGTTCAGCCAGAATATACGGTACCAACCGGTACGAATAGGCCAGAATAATGCCCGGAACTACAAGAAGCAACATTCCCAGGAAAACAAAGAGATCTCTCAGTAACTGCACCCACACCATTTTGAGATAATTTCCATTTTGGAACGCAAAGAACAGCTCCCGCACAAAAGACGGTTCCTCTGTATTCTTCATATAGAACCGGCATCCGCCAATTTCAAACATGTTAAAAATAAACACAAACAGAATGATTACCAGAAGAAATGCCAGTCCTAACGCCATGGCAATCCGCCTGCCTATCGCTTCTGCAAGCTCCGGCTCCATCTCGGATTCCTCCAGCAGTTCTTCCCCGGCATTCTGCCCGCTTTCATAAAAATCTTCCGTATTTTCCTGTCTGCCGGTGTAACTGCTGTAGCTGCTTCTGCTGCCTCCGATGCCGCCGCCCAGAAACAGCGTCAAAACCAATGATACAATCACGCAACGCCAGTAATTTCCGCGCACTGCCCCTTTTGCTCTCTCCTTAAGAGTGATACGATTCCACATAAGATTACCTCCAAAATTGTTTGACAAACCCTCTGGAACTATATATGATGATAATGCCAGGAGCAAACGTCATGTATTTCATACCTGTCAAAAGAATCTTCCTGCGTTATGGTGTCCTGGTTATTGTAACACATTCAATCATATTTTCATACTCAAATTCGATTTTATTTAAGGAGACTGCTATGAGATTTGTTTACCCCGCTGTTTTTCATAAAACTGAAAAAGGTACGTACGCCGGATTTTTCCCCGATCTGGAGGACTGCCGCTCCGAGGGAGAAACCCTGGACGAAGCCGTTGACAACGCAAATGAAGCCGCCCGTGATTGGATTACGCTGGAGCTTGAGGAAAACGGTATTCTGCCCTCTATCTCCGACGAAAGCGATCTCTCTCTGGGAGAGGAAGATATTGTGCGCAACATTGCCGTTACCATCCGCCTGATGGACGGCTGGGACGAATAAATATAAACAAAAGATATGAGGGTGTCCAAAAAGCCATGAAATGACTTTGGGACACCCTCATAAAAATTTACATATCCGGAAATTTCTTTCTGCCGGCCCGCAGCGCCGTCAAATTCCGATTCCCAGAATCATACCGACAATTCTCACGCACCCTGCGCAGATCCACGCAATCACGCACTGACCTATCACAACGCCCGCAGCCCATCTGCCGCCCAGCTCCCGCTTAATCGAAGCTATTGCCGCGACACAGGGAGTATATAAAAGGCAAAATACCAACAGCGACGCAGCCGCCAGCGGAGAAAGTATTTCCAGGAGGCTGGCCGTACTTCCAAATAATATGGTGAGCGTGGAAACAACGCTTTCCTTCGCCATAAATCCTGTAATCAGCGACGTGGAGATCCGCCAGTCTCCGAATCCCAGCGGCGCAAATACCGGCGCTATCACACCGGCAACCATCGCCAGAATACTGTCCTGGGAATCACTTACCATGCGCAGATGCAGATCAAAAGTCTGTAAAAACCAGATGATAATCGTCGCCATAAAGATCACCGTAAACGCCCGCTGCAAAAAGTCTCTTGCCTTTTCCCACAGAAGTCTTGCAACATTTTTGATTCCCGGCAGCCGGTAATTCGGCAGTTCCATGACAAAGGGCACCGCCTCCCCTTTAAATATGCTGTTCTTTGACAAAACAGCCACCAATATTCCTACCGCTATGCCTCCAAAGTACAGCGCCACCATAATCAGCCCGCTGTATTTCGGGAAAAATGCCGCCGTGAAAAAGCCGTAAATCGGCAGTTTTGCAGAGCAGCTCATAAAGGGCGTCAGCATAATCGTCATTTTGCGGTCCCTCTCCGACGGAAGCGTGCGGCTCGCCATAACGCCGGGAACCGTACAGCCAAATCCAATCAGCATCGGAACAATGCTGCGTCCCGACAGGCCAATCTTCCTCAATAGCTTATCCATCACAAAAGCCACGCGGGCCATATAGCCTGTATCCTCCAGAAGTGACAGGAAGAAAAACAGTGTGACGATAATCGGCAGGAAGCTTAACACGCTTCCCACTCCGCTGAACACGCCGTCGATGATCAGAGAATGAAGGGCATCGTTCACATTCCAGGAAGTCATTGCCGCGTCCACTGTCTCTGTCAGCCATCCGATTCCTGTTTCCAGAATCCCCTGCATCCATGCTCCGATAACATTGAAGGTAAGCCAGAACACCAGTCCCATGATTCCCACAAACGCCGGGATGGCCGTATATTTTCCCGTCAGGAACCGGTCAATCCGGCGGCTCCGCGCATGTTCTTTGCTCTCTTTGGGCTTTACCACTGTCTCATCCACCAGCTTCTGTATAAAGGAAAAACGCATATCCGCGATAGCCGCCGCCCGGTCAAGGCCGCGTTCTTCCTCCATCTGGCAGATAATATGCTCCACCATCTCCTGCTCATTTGCCGTCAGTTTCAGCGCCCCGCTGATAACCTCATCGCCCTCCACCAGCTTTGTGGCGGCAAAGCGCACCGGAATCCCGGCCGCTTTCGCATGATCCTCAATCAGATGCATAATGCCGTGCAGACAGCGGTGTACCGCTCCGTCATGATCCTCTTTATCGCAGAAATCCGTTCTTCCGGGGCGCTCCTGATACTGCGCCACATGTATTGCATGACGCACCAGCTCGTCCACGCCCTCATTTTTTGCAGCCGAAATGGGCACCACCGGAATCCCCAGAGCCTGCTCCATTTCGTTGATATGTACCGAACCGCCGTTGCCCCGCATCTCGTCCATCATATTCAGCGCCAGCACCATGGGAACGTCCAGCTCCATCAACTGCATGGTGAGATACAGATTTCTCTCAATATTCGTAGCGTCCACGATATTAATAATACCTGTGGGCTTTTCATCTATGATAAACTGACGCGTTACAATCTCCTCACTACTGTAGGGCGACATGGAATAAATACCCGGAAGGTCTGTGATCTCCGTTTCCGGATACCCCCGGATCGAACCGCTCTTTCTGTCCACCGTCACCCCAGGGAAATTGCCCACATGCTGATTTGCACCCGTCAACTGATTAAAGAGCGTCGTCTTTCCGCAGTTCTGGTTTCCCGCCAGGGCAAACGTCAGCACAGTTCCCTTGGGCAGGGGGTTTTCCTCTGCCTTTACATGATATTTCCCGCCTTCTCCAAGGCCGGGATGTTCCATTTTTTTCTTTCTTTTCTCCCTGGACGCGTCTTTTGCCTGTTCTTCTCCCTGTTCGATGGGTATTGCTTCTATTTTTTCGGCGTCGGCCAGACGAAGCGTCAATTCATAGCCGTGAATCCGAAGCTCCATGGGATCTCCCATGGGAGCATATTTCACCAGCGTCACTTCCGCTCCCGGTATCACTCCCATATCCAGAAAATGCTGCCGCAGCGCTCCTTCGCCGCCCACAGTTTTCACAATTGCTGTCTTACCGATCTTCAAGTCTTTTAGTGTCGTCATCTTCTGTCCTCTCCTTCGCTTCTTTTACAATCTCCTGCGGAAATCCCACCGCCTCCAGAAGCCTTATCGCATTGCGTGAATCACAGATTCCCCGGCGGAGCCTGTAGTCAAATACCACATCGCCGTCTCTGACGGATTCACAGAAATAATAATTATCATACTTCTTTTCCATCGTCTTTGCCAGTTCCAGATCATGGGAAGCCACCATCAACAGGCAATTTGCCGTGCCAAGATAATTCAGAATCGCAATAGAAGCCGCAATGCGTTCCATTGTGTTGGTTCCCCTCAGGATCTCGTCAACAGCGCAAAAGGTCATTCTCTCTTTGCAGCTCTTTTCTATCATTCGCTTAAGGTAGCGGATCTCCCGGATATAATAGCTTTCTCCCGCCAGAATATCGTCCCTCACCGCCATAGAGGTCAAAACCAATGCATCTGGAATGGTCATGGCTACCGCCGCGCAGGTGTGGGCTGACTGTCCCAGTATGATATTCACTGCCGCCGCTTTGATAAACGTGGACTTTCCGGACGCATTGGAACCGGTCAGAATGACGTTCTTTTCCATTGAAAAATCATTTCTTACAGCCTCCGAAAGAAGCGGATGATAAAGGCCCTCTGCCAGAAGCGCACGTCCGCCGATCTTGGGAATGCAGTAATCCTCCATACTCCTGCGCCAGGAAGCTATGGAGATGCACATGTCCGTCTCTCCCACATACCGGTAGATTTTCAGGAAATCTTCCTTCTGCCCTCTCAGCTGCCGAAGCAGCCTGTCATACAGAATGAAGTCCCACATAAACGCGCCCAGCACGTAATCGAACAAAACGCTGAACGCCTCTCCCGATGCTCCTGCCTGCTGCTTATCAACCATCGCAGACACCATTTTTGATATTTTATCGAGATTTCGGATATTTTCTTTTACGCCAAGCCAGTCGCCCGTCTCCGAGGAAACCAGCGTCTTTGCCGTTTTTACCGTATAAACTATCCCGCAGAGCGTCTGCATATAGACTTCGTTGGCCGACTTATTGAGGGCGTAGAACGCTATATTCACAACAAAATTCAGCACAGCTGCGAAAACCAGATACGGGCTTTTGGTCGCCAGAGCTCCCACAATCAGAAGCACCAGGGTGCACAAAAGCGCCTTGCAGACCCTTACCAGCGGAAATTCCTGTACCTCCAGGAGGTCGATATAGGAAGGTATATAGTAATTCACTGTCTTTTTCGCAAGCTTTCTGAGCAAAAACTGCGTTTTTTCCCGACACATTTCATGTTCGTCAAAGAAGCGGATTGTCTGTTCCCGTTTCTTTAAAATGTCCTTTTCCCTGGGCAGCCTGTGCAGCTCACAGTACAGCACCTGTTCTCCCGCATAAGACTGGGTAGCGTTTATCCGGTCAAATACCCGGTCCATCTCCAGATCATTCCAGGTAATATCGTCCACCAGTTCATCATCAGAGATGTTGTTCTTCTCCAGCTCATACCACAGCGCCGTTTTTTCCCGTTGTTCCGGGTCCGGCTCCTCCCGCTTTAGTTTCTTTCCGTAGGCTTCCTTAATCCTTCGCCATTCCTTTTTTCTTCGCCGCGCTTTGTCATATCTGGAATACAGCACCGCAACTATCACCAGAACCGCCAACATAACGATCATCCCATAGACTCCAAGGCTATCCATATCTGCATGCATGATTCTTCTGCCTCCATCCTCATAGCTCTTTTCTGCCGTTGCCCTATGCCCAGGCCAAGTATACCACATTCCCGGACAAAGTGTACTGTTTTAAAACTGAATTTGTGCATTTTTCAAATTCAACACCTCGTTTGGATTTTACACCCTCCGTCTGAGCTACCGCAAACTCTGACGCTTCTCATAATCCTTTAACGACGCCAGTGCCTGCCCCGACAGAGGCAGAAGTGCCGTCATATTAAAGATGGTCATCAAACCGATACCCACATCCCCCAGATCCCACACAAAGGTATAGGCGGCCAGTCCGCCGATAAACAGCATCACCAGAGCCAATACCTTGTACAGCGTCTGGGACATCCAGTTGTCTCCAAAGAGGTACGCCACGTTTGATCTGGCATAAAAAAGAATACCGATAAAAGTAGAAAAACTGAACAGCAAAAGAATCAATGCAATAAATGTCACCCCGAAACCTCCGAAATGGAACTGCATCGCCGCCTGCAGAAGATCCATCCCCACAAGTCCCTGAAGCTTTTCCTCGGGAGCCAGCAAAAGAATCATGGCCGAACAGCTGCAGATTACAATCGTGTCGATAAATACGCCAAAAGCCTGAAGAAGCCCCGCTTTTGCCGGGTGATCCACGTCCGCAGCGGCAGCGGCGCAGGGAGCGGAACCGGAGCCCGCCTCGTTGGAGAAAAGCCCCCGCTTCACACCGTTCATCAGCACCGCACCGAAGCCTCCCGCTGCAGCCTGCCGAAGCCCAAAGGCTTCTGTGAAAATTCTCTGCAGTACCCCCGGCAGCGCCCCGGCGTTTCTGATAATCACAAAAAATGTCATCAGAAGATAACATCCGGCCATCACCGGCACCATCACATCGAGCACCTTTACTGTAGCGTTTTTGCGCAGCACAATCACCGCAGCGGCGGCAACCAGCACGATGGTAGTATACAGCGGAGGAATATGAAACGCATTTTCCATCGCGGAAGTCACCGAGTTGCTGATTACCTGGCTGATACCGCACCAGCAGATCAGGCCGGAAACGGCAAACAGCACCGCAAACAGGCTGTATCTGCGTTTTTTCCCGCTTTTCTTTGCCCGTCCCTGCATAAACGCGTGGATATAGTAAGCCGGGCCCCCGCGATAGCCCCCGTACAGCGGATCTTTCTGTTTATATATCTGCGCCAGGGCAGCCTCCGCAAATGCGGTGGAGGATCCCAGAAGCGCCATCAGCCACATCCAGAAAACAGCTCCGGCGCCGCCGGCGGAAACCGCCGCCACAACTCCCACAAGATTTCCCATCCCCACTCTGGTGGCCGTAGATACAATCAGCGCCTGCAGACCGGAAATACCGTTTTCCCGGCTGCCTTTTTGTTTTTCCATCGCAATCCGAATCATGCCGGGGAAATGGCGTATCAGTACAAACTTTGTCCGAACCGTAAAATAAATTCCAACCGGCACGAGGATCAGAACCAGCAGAGACAGCCCGGCTGTCCCGCCTCCCGGCAGCGGAACAAAAATCAAATCTCCCCACATGAAATTATACAGCCAATTGATGATCTCCATATCAGCACCCCTTATCCTGCGTGATATGTTCAGTATAACGTATACGGGTGCATTTGTAAAATAAATATGGGGCTGCCGCTTTAACGATTTGATTAGAAAATCGTGAAGCGGTAACCCCGATTTTTAAATTCCTTTTGAACATTCTTCAGTGATCGCCACACCGCGGTGCGGTACGGAGACAGAGAACACAACATGCGTCTGCGTTTTTCCAAACCGCCCCAGCCTGCCCGCAAAGCTTTCAAGTTCCTCCATGGTCGGAAGGCAGACCTTTAACATCATGGAATACTCTCCCGTCACGCAGCAACATTCTGCGACCTCCCGGCAGCCTTGCACATAGGCGTAAAATTCTTCCTTATCTTCCTGGGCGACCGCGACCTGGATAAATGCCCGCGCGGGAAATCCGGTCAGTACCGGATCGACCTGCGCCTGATATCCCCTGATATATCCCTCCTTTTCCAGCTTTTCAATGCGCGCAGAGACTGCTGGAACAGAGAAAAAAACAGCCTCTGCGATTTCTTTCAGAGGCCTCTTTGCTTCCACCATCAGGATATTCAATATTTTTTTATCAACCGCATCCAATGTATTCTTCTGCATAAACTCTCTCCCCTCTTTAGCCTGCCGAGGCAAAGCTGTTGCCGACCATCCCCGCTACGATCAGGAGGATTCCAAAAAATCCCACTGCGGACGGCAGTGCATCTCCCAAAAACAATATGCCGCCAAGCAGTGTGAAGATCACCTCCCCGGACTGGGTGGCCTCGATCACCGCCAGCTGCTTCGCATTATGCTTTGTCAGGTTCGTCGCCTCAAAAAACAGCAGCGTCGCGATCACGCCGGAAAACAGCGCCACGATAAAGGACTGGAGCATCTGCCCGCCGGACGGCGCTCCACTTTTTGCCCCGGCGATCACTGCCATCAGAATCCAAAACGGCATGCTGCACAGCGTCATGCCAAACACGCGCTGCACCGTCGTCATCGACGGCGGACAGTGTGACATCATTTTACGGTTCCCAAGCGGGTAGGAAAATGCTGCGACCAGAATCAGCAGGAACGCCTGCAACATTCCCTGCGTCTGCATTAATCGCAGATGCGCCGCCTGCAGAAGAAAAATGCCTGCCAGGATTACGCCGGACCAGATAAGGTTTTTACCCGGAATCTTTTTTCCAAAGAGCGGCGTCAACAAAATCCCCGCAACGATCGTGATCTGCCAGGTAGCCGCCACAAACCACGACTCGCCGTAAACAGACGCCATGGTAAGAGGCATATAAAACAGTCCGAAGCCGACCGTGCTCCATAAGATCCAGCAAAAGGGATTTTGCTTTATCTCTCCCATCACCTGGGCCATTCCCCGCTGGCGTTTTACCAGAAGCCACATCAGCGGCAGCGTAAAGAAATACCGCAGGCAGGCGCTCCACAGCCAGTACCCGCCGGATAAGTTCATGCTGCGGTTAAATACGAAGGTAAATGCAAAAAACAGGGAACCTAAAATCCCATAGGCAAGCGCTTTTTTCATGAAAAACTCCTCACTTCTATTCCGGCATCCTGCAGCGCTTTGTGTATCTTTTCCACAAACTTCAGCGCTTTTTCACCATCCCCGTGGACACAGACGGAATCCGCCCGGATCGCCACCACGCTTCCGTCTATGGCCGTCACCGTTCCCGTCTTTGCCATATCGATCACTCTTTTGACAGCTTCATCTTCATCAGTGATCATGGCGCCGGGCTGTGATCTCGGAACCAGGGATCCGTCCGCCTGATACGCGCGGTCTGCAAAAACCTCGCTGACAGAAGGCACTCCGATCTCCTGTGCCGCCCGGATCATAGCGCTGCCGCTTAATGCCAGAATTTTTAAACTTTTATCCACCGCCAGAATCCCGCGGCAGATCGCCATGGCAAGATCATAATCCTTTCCCGCCATATTGTAAAGAGCCCCGTGCGGTTTTACATGGATAAGCGGCACCCCCTCCCCGTCGCAGAAAGCTTTCAGCGCACCCACCTGGTAAATGATATCCGCCTCCACCTCCGCATACGGAAGGCTCATATTCCGTCTGCCAAAGCCGCGAAGATCCGGGTATCCCGGATGCGCGCCGATGCCTACCCCATATTTCTTACACAGGGCAACCGTCTTTTTCATTACCAGTGGATCCCCGGCATGGAAACCGCAGGCGATATTGGCTGAGGTAATGTTTGGCACCACCTGCTCATCCATTCCTATTTTATATGCCCCGAAGCTCTCGCCAAGGTCACAGTTCAAATCGATCGAAATCATAATTTTCCCTCTTTTATTTCAGAATCTTTACGCCTTTTATAATTTTAGCTGCACGTTCTTTACATCCGTAATAAACATGTGCCCCGGTGCATGGGTGATGGCAAACACCGGTTTTGAATTCATCACTACCGCCTGGGGCGTCACCCCGCAGGGCCAGAATACCGGCACTTCACCCTCTTTTATTGTCACCATATCGCCGTAATCCGGATGGGACAGATCCGTAATACCTATAGCTTCCGGATAGCCGATCTGTATCGGCGCGCCGTGTACGCGCGGCATCGCCGCCGTCACAGTCACAGCAGACGGCACCAGGCGGTGCGGAATCGGGCGCATACTGACGACCATGTTCCCGGAAAATACTCCCGCGCCCGCGCAGGGAATGTTTGTGTTATACATCGGCACATTTACGCCTTCCTCAATCTGGCGCACGGGGATCCCGGCTTCGATCAGTTCAGATTCAAAGGAAAAACTGCAGCCGATCAGAAAGCTGACCAGTTCATAACCGCAGTCCTGTGCAATAGCCGTTACATCCGTATATTCCCCTGTCAGCACGCCGTTTTCATAGACGCGGTAGCGCGGGACATCTGTACGGATATCGCAGCCCGCTCCAAACACAGGAAAGGTATAGCTTCCCGCATCCGACACCTCCAGAAGCGGGCAGGATCTGGGGTTTCTCTGACAGAACAAAAGGAAGTCCCATGCCAGGTCTTTTGGCAGCATCACCAGGTTTGCCTGCGCATATCCGCTGCACATCCCGGTGGTCGGATAATCAATCTTTCCCTCCCGTATCAGCGCGCGCACACGCCCCGGGCTTTCTAATGCGTAATCATTTCTTGTTTCAGCCATTCTAATTTTCTCACTTCTTTTCTGTATGCTTCCCCTGCTTCTTTGGGGGTGATATAAGTAAACCCGATGCACTCTCCCGGCTTTCGCTGTGCGATCGCCGGAATGTCCGTGCTGATAACGGTGCCGATCTTGGCATAGCCGCCAGTCGTCTGGTGATCGGCGAGCATGACCATCGGCAGACCGTTTGCCGCCACCTGGATGGAGCCCTCCACGATGCCGTCTGAGAGGATGTCAGAACCACCCTTTGCCGCAAGGGCAGGGCCTTTTAACCTGCACGCCATGCGGTTAGAATCCGACGTCACCTGATATACGCCCCGCCGCAGGTTCTCTTTTGCTTCTTCCGTAAACGCTTCCTCCTGCGGGCCGGCAACCACACGCAGCACCGGGAGCAGTTGTTCTCCTACGCTGCGGTAAGGATGGGACGGTCTCTTAAGCCAAAAGTAATCTTCTCCCAGGGCAAACGCTCCTACTTGCTCTGTGAACTTGCCCGTCTCTAAAATATCTCCCGCACGCAGCGCCCTGCCGTCTGCGCCGCCAAGCGCACAGGCGCAATCCGTGGAGCGGCTTCCAAGCACAGGCTTTGTATTGATGCCGCCGCCAACTGCCAGATACATGCGAAGCCCGCGGGCGGCAAACCCCAGTTCCAGTATCTGCCCGGCGCGCACCTGCACGGAAGCATACATGGGGATGTCTTCTCCATCCAGCTTCGGCGACATGTCCGCCCCGGCAAGCGCGATCCTGCCCGCCTTCGTAAAACGAATCCTGCCGCCGCTTAAAGTAAACTCTATGGCCGCCGCCCTCTCCGGCACATCCGTTCCCGCCTTCATGTTTCCCGCCAGGATATTGGCAAGGCGCATGGCATATTTATCGGCGGCGCCGCATCTGCGGTAGCCAAGGCTCCCCATCCCTTCGCGCCCCATATCCTGCACCGTCGCAAGCGGCCCCGCCGCCAGAATTTCCAGTGCCATCCTTCATCCTCCCGTTTGTCAAACGTATGCTTCCAAATGTTCGTCCGCCCTGTCCGCCTCTGCAGCCGTTTTGCGCATCCGCTCAAATTCCGCCTCACTGATGGGCACAAAACGGATCGCATCACCGGCATGGTACGGCAGCTTTCCCGCTCCGCCCGGGTCAAAGAGCGTAAGCGGTGTGCGCCCGATGATCCGCCAGCCGCCCGGGGATGCCATCGGATAGATCCCCGTCTGTTTCCCGCCGATGCCGACGCTTCCTGCCGGGATCCTGGTGCGCGGACTTTCAAGCCGCGGGGTAAACAGCCGCTCATCCAGCCCGCCAAGATAGGGGAAGCCCGGCAGAAATCCCAGCATATAGATGCGGTAATCCCGCCCGCTGTGGATACGTACCACTTCTTCTTCCGACAGATTGGCATGTTCCGCCACATCCCTCAGATCTTCCCCGTATCTGCCGCCATAGCAGACAGGGATCTTTACCGTTTTTCCGGCAGTCCCGGCCTTTTTGCCGTTCCTTCCCGCCAGCGTCCTTATTTTTTGTTCCAGCGTCCCGTAATCCAGCTTCAGCGGATCATAATATACCAAAAGTGAGGCAAATGCCGGCACCGTCTCCCGGATGCCCTCATTCTCCAGTGTTTTCAGCGCATCCGCAAGCGCCATCACTTCCCGGCTTACCTCCTCTGCGATCCGCTGTTCGAATACCGCCATTACCGCCTGATCTCCCACAGGCTTTACGGATAATTCCATGTTCTACACCCCGTCAAAATAACCTTTTTTCAGCACCGGACCGTACCAGTGGTTAAATTCTCCCTCATGGCGCAGCGCATATTCCGTGCACTGGCGCATCATGCTGACGATCCCGGTATTCATCTTCAGGTCAAAGCCGTCAATCCCCGGCAGCAGCGATCCCGTCATGTCGATCATGCCGTTTCGGGAAGCCTCTCTCATCACCGCCGCTTCCATCGCCTCGTCATGGAAGATATCAATGTTGTTTTTCAAAAATGCCACCGCCGCAATCAGCCCGTAGCAGCCCCAGTCCGAACAGGTCGCCGTGATCAGATAATCCGTATCCGTCGCCGCCAAAATCCCGCCGCCGCAGCCGCAGGCACATTCATTTTTTGAGGTATAGGGGATAAACTTCTCTATATGCTCTCCCAGGGAATGCATCCCGATCTCGTTGCCCAGATCACCGATGGCGATGCTTGGCACCTTTTTGTCCCGCAGAAGATTCCACAGGACATCCGTCTTTGCTTCTAAATCTGTAACGTCCTTTCCGACGGCATTGTGATATTTGCCCACCGAATTTGCCCCCGGCGCCTCGATGGCAAGCATCGCCTGAGGCATGATCGTTTCACAGATGTTCTGCGCCTGCAGCGGCGCTTCTTTTTCGTCCTTGGTAAAGGGGATCACGCCCATGCAAAGCGGCATTTCCTTTACCATTTCCATGTCCTCATAAACCTGGTAGCCCGCAGTATGCCCGCAGTTTATGACTGCCTGCACACATTCCGGCGGGCAGATCACCACCGGCTTGACATGAAACGCCTCGATCAGCGCCCTTGCGGTAAGGATCGTCCCCACCATACCGTCCATCTCCGGCACCTTATAGGGCAGCAGCACAAATCCCGTCATCAGAAATACGACGCCGCCCTCCGTAAGGTTTTCGCACAGTGCCTGCGCCGCATGGATCGTCAGCGGCTCCTTCGCCATCTTGCGGCAGCCCCCGTAGAGGATACGGCATACGCCGTAGCCGCGCGGATCCAGTGTCATCAGCGTGTCCAGATTTTCCCCGATATTTCTTTTTTCCAGCTGCGCTTTATTCATCAAACAGGCTCTCTTTCCCGGTATATGCAAGGTATTCCGAAATAACCTCATCCTGAATTTTCTTTAATGTCTCCGGATCTTTTCCGCCCGCCTTGATGCCGTTGATACTCTCTGCGTGCAGGCAGAAGTTGGAGGAAGACGAGACGATGATCTCATCCGCATCAAACAGCTCCTCCAGCGTAAACGGACGTTCCATCACGGTGATGCCAAGCTTGTAGCACGCTTTGATCAGATGCGTCTTGGCGATCCCCCGCAGGATCAGGCAGTCGTTCGGATGACTGTAAAAGACGCCGTCCTTTAAAATGCATACGTTGCTGTGCGCACATTCCGTCACAATGCCGTCGCGGTGGAAAACCGTCTCACTGACGCCTGCGCGCTTTGCCGCCTGCGCCGCCATTACGGACGGGATCAGGTTTAGCGTCTTGATGTTGCAGTGGTAAAACCGCGTATCCTCCGCCGTCATCAGCTTGATCGGTTTGTCCGGGTCATTTAATACCGCCGGGCGGATCATGATCCACAGCTTGCCGGTCATTTCTTCGTCAAACACATGGTTGCGGCTTGCCGCCCCTCTGGTCACCTGCCAGTATACAAAATGTGTCTCGCCTTCTACCTTTGCAAGCATTTCCGTCAGCAGCTTTCCAAGCGCTTCCTTTTCCATCGGGACTTTAATATCAAGCGCCTTCGCGCTGGTGTAAAAGCGATCCAGATGCTCATCAAGCAGATACACCACATGGTTTCCGCCCGCTGTAGCATCGTACACGCCGTCTCCGAAAAAATGTACCCGGTCATTAAAGGGGATCATCACTTCTTCCGGCGCTCCCCACACGCCGTCGTAATAAGCCAGTTCTTTTAACATGCCTTTTTCTCCCTTATTCCGGCATTGCAATGCCGAATTTTAAATTCATATAATGCTCGATCAACGTAACGCAGGCGTCCAGCCCCAGACTTGCCGTATCCAGGCACAGATCATAATTGGTCGGATCCTTCCATTTCCTTCCGGTATGGTAGGTATAGTACGCCTCGCGGTATTTGTCCAGCCGGTTGATATAGCGGATCGCGTCAAAGGCGCTGATACCCTGGCGCTCTGTCTCACGCTCCACCCGCCAGTCATACGGCGCATCCAGGTAGACGCTTAAGACATTTTTCTTGTCTTTGAGTACATAATCCGCCGCCCTGCCGATGCAGACGTAGGACTCCCGGTCAAGCAGGGCGCGCAGCACATCCGCCTGGTATTTATAGAGATTCTGATCCGAGAGGAAATTGCCGCTCTCCGGCGGAATCGCCTGCCCGTTATATATTTTTCTGGAAACCCGGTAAAGCAGCGTCTTTTTCGTATTTTCATCGGCATTTGCAAAAATCGTCTCATTGATGCCGCTGTTGTCGGAAGCAAGCCGCAAAAGCTTACGATCATAAACATCAATCTTGTAATCCGCCGCCAGCTTCTTCCCGATATAGCTTCCCCCGCCGCTGCCGCACGTCCGGGTGATGGCAATCGCAAAAAAATCACTCATAAATGTTCCCCTTTCTTTACGCAGGTATTTTCTACTGCCCCAGGTAAGCCTTTTTCACACGCTCATCGCTTAAGAGTTCCTGCGCCCGCCCTTCGATCGTGATTCTGCCGGTCTCCAGCACGTATGCCCGGTCGGAGATGGCCAGCGCCATTTTCGCGTTCTGCTCCACCAAAAGAACCGTAATGCCCTTTTTATTGACTTCCTTTATAATAGAAAAGATTTCTTTTACCAAAAGCGGCGACAGCCCCATGGAGGGCTCATCCATCAGGATCATCTTTGGCTTTGCCATCAGTGCCCTGCCGACCGCCAGCATCTGCTGCTCGCCTCCGGAGAGCGTTCCCGCCAGCTGCCTGTGCCGCTCCTTTAAGCGCGGAAACCTTTCATAGACATCCCGCATTGTTTCTTCCATATCCTTCGGGTCCGCATACGCGCCCATTTCCAGGTTTTCTTCCACTGTCATATCCGGGAAAATATGCCTGCCTTCCGGCACATGCGCAAGCTTCAGGCTGATGATCTTGCTCGGCTCGGTTTTTCGAAGATCCGCCCCGTCAAAGGTGATCTCCCCGGAATCCGCCTTTTTAAGCCCCGATATCGTGCGCAGAATCGTCGTCTTCCCGGCGCCGTTCGCCCCGATCAGGGAAACGATCTCGCCGTCGTTTACTTTTATCGATACCCCATGGATCGCATGGACTGCTCCATAAGATACCTCCAGATCTTTTATCTCCAGCATCTTCCTTCCCTCCCCTACTCATCGTCCTTGCCAAGGTACGCTTCGATTACCTTCGGGTTGCTCGCGATCTCCTGCGGTGTGCCCGCAGCGATCGTAGTGCCAAAATCAAGCACCTGGATCCTCTGGCAGATCTTCATAACCAGGCTCATATCGTGTTCGATCAGAAGGACGGAAATCTTAAACTCATCCCGGATAAAATTGATGATCTCCAGAAGCTCCTCCGTCTCCGTCGGGTTCATGCCCGCCGCCGGCTCGTCAAGAAGCAAAAGCTTCATATCTGTGGCGAGCGCTCTGGCGATCTCAAGCCTTCTTTGCTGCCCGTAAGGGAGGTTTGCCGCCAGAAGTTCTTCCTTCCCGGCCAAATGCACGATCTCCAGCAGCTCCTTTGCCCGCTTTGTAAGTGCGGCTTCCTCCGCCCAGTATTTCTTTGTGCGGAATACGGCATCCGCCATATTGTAGGTTGTCTTCTCCTGCATCGCCGCCTTGACGTTGTCGATCACCGTCATTTTCTTAAACAGACGGATATTCTGAAACGTCCTGGCGATCCCCGCCTCTACGATCTGATGCGTTTTTTTGCCGTTCATCTTTTTTCCGTTTAAATAAAAGGAACCTTCCGTCGGCTTATACACGCCGGTAATCAGGTTGAACACCGTCGTCTTCCCGGCGCCGTTTGGCCCGATCAGTCCGACCAGTTCAGACTGCCCGATTTCCATATTAAAATCATCCACTGCCTTTAACCCGCCAAACTGGATGCCAAGATTCTGTGCTTTCAATACGGGAGTGTTGTTTTTCTCTGCCATCGCTATTCTCCCTCCTTCTGTACATGCGGTCTGCGCCGGTCAAATTTCTCAAGCAGCCTGGTCAGCGAAAATTCCCAGGTTCCGAAAATTCCGCCCGGACGGAAGATCATAACCAGCACCAGTACAATGGAATATGCCAGCATACGGTATGTAGAAAACTGGCGCATCAGCTCCGGCAGGGAAGACAAAAACGCCGCGCCGATCACGGAACCAGTCAGCGAACCCGTGCCGCCGATGATTACTTCGGAAAGAAGCTCCGCCGAATAGTTGAAGTTAAAGTTTGTGGGGATCATCGCCGTCATGTAATGCGCGTAGAGCCCGCCGCCCACGCCGGCGAAAAAGGCTGCCACCGCAAACGTCAGCACCTTATAATAGGTAACGTTTATGCCGGACGCCGCCGCTGCAATGTAGTCCTCTCGGATGCTCTTGACCGTGCGCCCGTAACGGCTTCTCACATACATGAACATGATTGTCACACAGACCACCATGATCCAGAACGCCCAGTAAAAATCCGCCAGCTTGGCAATGCCGCTCATCGTCTTGCCGCCGCCGGTAAATTCAAAATTACAGAAGCAGACGCGGATAATCTCCGCAAACGCCACCGTCACGATCGCCAGATAGTCGCCGCGCAGGCGAAGCGCCGGGATACCGACCAGAACGCCGGTAAGGCCTGCCGCCAGCCCGCCCACCAGCAGCGCAATGATCAGAATCAGCAGATCCGGAATCCCTTTTCCTACCAGCGCATTGGAGGTAATGGCGGAAAAGTAGGCGCCTACCGACACAAATCCCGCGTGCCCTAAGGAAAACTCACCCATACATCCCACAACCAGGTTTAAGGACGTCACCATCACGATCGTATAGCAGGCCGTCGTAAAGATCCCCTTTACATACGTCGTGGACGTACCGAAGATCTGCGACTCAAACATCGCCACGAAAATCCCGTACAGAAGGAGCAGTCCGAGAAAATTCAGCAGATAGGAACGTTTATATTTTTTCGGCATTTTCATATCGCTTTCCTCCATCAGACTTTCTCGCCGACATTCTTACCGAGAATACCGGACGGTTTTACCAGCAGGATGACAATCAGGATACTGTAGGTGATCGCTTCGTACCATCCCGGTGCATACAGTTTTACAAAAATCTCGATCAGCCCGACGAGGATACCGCCAAGCATGGCGCCCGGGATAATGCCGATACCGCCGAATACTGCCGCGATAAATGCCTTAATGCCCATCATGGAACCCATATCGTTCGTCACACGCGGATACTTTGCACAGTACATCAGCGCTGCAATCGCCGCCAGCCCGGAGCCGATAGCAAAGGTCAGCGTAATAATCTTATCCACGTTGATCCCAGAGAGGATCGCCGCATCCCGATCCTGCGGAACAGCGCGCATTGCTTTTCCGATCTTTGTCTTCTTGATAAAGATCTGCATCAGCAGCATCATCGCCACGCCTATGCCGATTGTCAGCAGCACATTTAACGGCAGCGCCACTCCTGCTACCGTAATGGTCGGCAGCGTAAAGATCTTCTGTACATTATGCGGCTTGGCGCCAAACAATGCCATCGCCAGGTTTTCCAGAAAAATACTCATTGCCAGAGCCGTGATCAGCGCGGACATTGCCCCCGCCTTGCGGACCGGCTTGTAGGCAATCGTCTCCACCAGGATGCCGACAACGGTGCAGACCACGACTGCAATCGCTACTGCCATCCATGCAGGCATCCCGATGTTTACCATCACCGGGATTGTGTAAAATAAAGTGTAAGATCCAATCATAATGAAATCGCCATGGGCGAAATTGATCATGCGAATAATGCCGTAAACCATGGTGTAGCCAAGGGCGATCAGTGCATAGATTGCTCCCTGGTTCAGTCCATTGATCAGGCTCTGTATAAATAAAGAAAGTGTCATAGCCGCTTCTCCTATGCGTTTTTATGAAATACGGATGTGCACCTGGCGTGTTTCCAGGTGCACATCCGGTCATATCAGGTCCTTCTTTGTTGTTACTCCGTTTTTTCACCTTCCGGGCTTAAGGTTTCCAGCCATTTTACTTCGCCGTCTACATAGTGATTGATTGCCACGGATTTGATTGCATCGCCGTTCTCATCCAGCTTGATATTACCATTTACACCTGTGAACTCCATGCCGGTCATGCCTTTTACCAGGGACTCGGTATCGGAGCCGCCGCCGATCTTCGCTGCCTCAACCATCATGTAGATTGCATCATAGTAGAGCGCTGCGCAGGCATTTAAGCTCTCTGAACCATATTTTTCCGTGTATTTGGATACAAAGTTCGCAACTGCCGGAGCCGTATCCTCGGATGAATAGTGGTTTGTGAAGTAGCAGTTTTCAAAATAATCTTCCATGCCTGAGGTATCTGCGCCGTCCCAGCCATCGCCGCCCATAATTGCTCCAGTGAAGCCTGCGTCTCTTGCCGCGCTTACCAGAAGCGGTACGGTATCAAGGAAGCACGGGTAGAACAGGAAATCCGCCCCGCTTGCTACTGCCTGGGAAGCCTGAGAGGAATAATCCGTATCTTTTGTCGTACACTCGCCGGTGTAGACTACTTCAATTCCGTTTGCCTCTGCATTTTCAATAAACGCATCCTTCAGACCATTGGAATAATCATCGTCTTTTGCATAAATGATCGCTGCTTTCGTCCAGCCCTGCTCATTGGCAAACTGCGCTGCCATTTTGCCCTGGTACGGATCGATGAAGCAGTTACGGAAGATCGTATCTCCCTTTAACGTAACGTCTTTATTCGTTGCGCCCGTTGCCAGCAGGATCATGCCGTCGTTTGCCGCCTGCTCTGCGATTGGCAGTGTCACGGATGAGAAGAAGCATCCTACAACCGCTTCCGGTCCGTCCGCCATCACGCTGTTGTATGCGTTGATCGCCTGTTTTGCATCTGTCGCATCATCCGCTACCTTTCCGCCGTTTACAATCTCCACTTTATATTCGGAATCGCTGCCATTGATTTCTTCTACTGCCAGGTCGATTGCGTTCTGCGCGCCTTCGCCGTACACTGCGGAACCGCCCGTCATAGAGCAGATCACACCGATCTTGATCACATTATCTTCTTCCGCCATTGCCGTTGTCCCTGCGAACATGGATGCCGCCAGAGACATTGCCAGAATCACACTTGCTGCTTTCTTTTTCATAATTTTTTCCTCCTCTTACCTGTGCTCGGAACCTCTCCCGAATACACGCCTTATCCCAGATAGGAAACGCATCTGGTGACTGCCCGCTCTGTCACTCGTAACGAAAACAGAGCCAAAAACCAGAAAAAGGTTTCGGGGCATCACTGCCGCCGAAACCTCGTCGTTTCTGTTTCTTAGGATATGAAGTTTTGATTTCCCGGAAACCTGTTTTCCATACTTCCCATGCGCCTGCGTACTGCGGCGCGGTATACGGAAAACATATCAGATACGAAAAAAGGTCTCAGCAGGAACTCTGCCGAAACCTCGTCGTCTCTTGATATCCTGGATTATACCTTTCTGCTTTCCATCTGTCAACAGATAAATTCATAACTTTATTTTTTTAACTTTATCTGTCATTTTTTCTTGTCAATATAATTATCTTGCTTAATTTTTTTAATTGTTTTTCAATTCAGCACTTTTTTTCTTGACTTTGCGCCGCAATTATCTTATTCTGTCAAAAATTTCATATCGGTTGAGGAATCTGGGAGAGATTACAAAGGTGTGGCGCCGAAGGGGCAATACTCTCAGGCAAACGGACCAGGTTCTGACGAAACTCTGGAGAGCGAAACATCACCAACGAAGTAAGTCCCGGCGGGATGAATCTTTCAGGTAAAAGGACAGAGATATGCACAGAAGAAAGAAACATTTTTTCTTCTGTGTGTATCTCTGTTTTTTATTATGATGCCAGGGTCAAAAGGTCTAAACCCACATGAGCCTGCTCATAAGTGGGTGAAAGACCTTGAGACCCGCCCCGATATGAGCATAAAAGCGGGATGATAATCCCACGATATGCGAATATCGGGTAGGGTGCTGCGTGCCAGTGACACGCGTCCAGCACCGACCGTAGTGAAACGGAGATGTGGGAGCATGAAATGCGGAACAATCCGTTGGCATCATTGCTGAGGCTTTTGGCCCCGACATCTTATTAAGCCTGCAAATAAAAAGTCAAGGCTAAATTGAAAGAACATTGAAAATT
>JAUNFZ010000022.1 GCA_030524785.1 Eubacteriales bacterium | reverse complement strand
TCAATTCAAATACATGCAGTATGACGCTGTATGTGTATCTATGACGTATCAGGCCGTATCAGGCCAAAAAACAATTTAAATGCAGCAGAGGAATTCTATAAAAAATATAGGGCAGCAGACGCAGGAAAGAAAATATTGAAAAAGAAATACACATCAATGAATACCATTTTCCTGCCGGATGCGTGAAGGCGTTGGAGTATGAGCAGTTAAGGTTGGCAGTGGGGTAAAATATATTGGCATACGTAAAAGTACGTGATAAAATGTAATCGTGATAAGGAACGGAGATACACAAGACAAAGACTTGAAAAAGGGAATAGAGATTGTTTTACCCATCTGTGTTCCATAGAGCGGAAGAAGGGGGATTAAGGGTCGACTGGCCGAAAGTGAATATGGGAATGGAAAAGGCATCCGCGTGTGCAGGCGTTGTTTGAAGAAAAGGAGTTGTGTCATATGAATACGTTCGAGAGTTACCTGATGGAGCCGTATGCTCTGGATTTCAATCAAATGAGGAGTTTGCACAGTGACTTGTTGTCTGAGATTGGCAATGATACTGATGCAATCGAATTATACAAAGAACTTGTCGATGCTGCTACAAAATATGCGGCAATACGAGCTGGTTGGATGAGATTATCGAAAGAAGAAAAGGCGGATACGGATTCTTTAAGGACATCACATCACAATTCTGTAATTATTCATTTTAACATGCTTGCAAGATACTTACAGATGAAAGGAAAAAAAGCTGCGTGGCGCGATCAGCTTGGAAATGATGAAGATAATAGATACTGCCGAAAGGCTATTGGCGATTTCGGCTGCTATATTGTTTTTGTAAATAGTATCTGCGCACGATAACAATCGCCGGGAGGCTTGCAATTATGAGGTATATAAAAATAGTCCTCGCTTCCTGGCAAAAATAGTGTTGACAAATGCGCTTTACCGTGCTAAACTCTCTAATATCAAAGGAATAAACCGTTGAGAAAGAGGAGTAAGCATTTCGATGAAATCACAGAGAGCCGCAGGCGGTGGGATTGCGGTATGGAATGATTTGCTGAATGGACTTTCGAGGGCAGCCTGAAATCGTTGGAGAGTAGGCGTTGTCGGGAACCGAACCCGTTATCAATCAGGAGTGTATGAATGTACATGCGAAAGTGGACGAAAATGTTAAGTTGAGTGGTACCGCGATAATAATTCAGTTTATTACCGTCTCAGGCAATTGCTTGAGGCGGTTTATTTTTTGCACGTAAGCATTAAGCCGTGCGTTCAACATATGCAAACGTCCATGTATGCTTGCATACATATGGACAGAGTGCGTATGTTGAACATAGGGCGCAAGCCCGTGACAGAGGAAACGCGAAGCGCTTTCCGAGGGGCACGGCTTAACAGGCAGAGCGGCGCAAGCGGGTTCGAGCATTTATCAGGTAACAAAAAAATTTATATAAAGGAGAGTAAGATTATGAAAAAGAGAGTATTGGCAGGCACAGCGGCAACCGTATTGGCAGCAGTGATGATGGCGGGCAGCGCCATGGCGGCGGAGTACAAGGTAGGTATCATCCAGTTTGTGGACGACGCGTCTTTAAATCAGATCGAAAAAGCGATTGAGGAAGGACTGGACGAGGCTTCTGCGGAGGGCGAGGACACCTTTGTTTATGACGGATACGTGTTTAACGGTCAGGCGGACGCCACAACGCTGAATCAGATTGCAACGCAGCTGATCGCAGACGAAGTGGATGTGATTGTGCCGATCGCTACGCCGGCGGCACAGATCGTACAGACAGCCACGGAGGACAATCAGATTCCGGTGGTATTTTCCGCAGTGTCGGATCCGGTAGGCGCTGGCCTTGCAGAGTCTATGGAAGCGCCGGGAGCAAATATTACCGGAACCAGCGATGCATTAAATACGCAGGCAATTCTGGATCTGATGTTTGTGGCAAATCCGGATATCAAGTCTGTAGGCCTTCTGTACAGCCAGTCAGAGGATTCTTCCAAACAGCCGATTGCCGACGCAAAGGCATACCTGGAAGAAAAAGGCATTGAAGTGGTAGAGAAGACGGGCACAAATAACACAGAAGTGACCCAGGCAGTGGACGCTCTGATTGCGGCAGGTGTGGACGCTGTCTTTACACCGACGGACAATACCGTTATGACAGCGGAGCTGGCGATCTATGAAAAATTCATCGACGCGGGAATCCCCCATTATGCAGGCGCAGATTCCTTTGCTTTAAACGGTGCTTTCTGCGGTTACGGGGTAGATTATGAAAACCTTGGAAAAGCTACGGCGGAGATGATTGTGGACGTACTGCAGGGTGCAGATCCGGCAGAGACGCCGATCCTTACCTTTGATAATGGTATCGCTACTGTAAATACAGAGACGGCAGAGGCTCTGGGACTGGACTACAGCGGATTTGAGGAGCTTTGCACGGGCGTGGTAGAGACGGTTACGGCAGAAGAATTTGAGTAAGAAACGCATGAAATAACAAATACGCGGATATCCGGCCGGGATATCCGCGCGTTTGAGAATATGTAAGAGTTATCGTACGGCAAGGAGATTTAAGGTATGGAATCACTGTTATCGCTTCCGGTGGTGATCAGCGCCCTGGAGCTTGGCTTTATTTATGCGCTGGTGGCTATGGCGCTGTTTTTGAGCTATTCAATTTTAAATATTGCAGATCTGTCTACGGACGGCTGCTTTACGCTGGGCTGCGCAGTAGGAGCCCAGGTAGCCATTATGGGGCATCCCGTTCTGGCACTGTTTGCGGCCATGCTGGCAGGGGTATGCTCCGGCTATATTATGGCGTTTCTGCAGACGAAGCTTGGAGTGGAGTCTATTCTGGCGGGTATCATTGTAAACACCGGGCTGTATACGGTGAATCTGGCGGTTATGGGGTTCTCGTCGAATCTGTCGCTGTTCAAATGCGATACAGTGTTCAGCCTGTTTAAGGGATTGTTTGGAAGTACGTGGTATAAGCTGATTACGGCGGTCATCATTGTGGTAATCGTGTGTCTGATTCTGACGTGGTTTCTTGGAACCAGGCTCGGCCTCTCAATTCGGGCAACCGGGGATAACGCCGATATGGTAAGGGCTTCCAGCATCAACCCCGGCTTTACGATTACGGTGGGCCTCTGTGTATCCGGTGCAATGACAGCCCTGTCGGGATGCCTGATCGGGCAGTATCAGAAATCCTGCGATATTAATCTGGGCACCGGTATGGTAACGATTGCTCTGGCCAGTTTGATTATCGGAGAGACACTGATTGGCAAGGGGACGATGTTTAAGCGCATTACAGGAGTGATTCTGGGAAGCTGCCTGTACCGCTTTGCCATTGCGATTGCGCTGCGCCTGCATATTCCGGCGGAATGTTTAAAGCTGGTGTCCGCTGTGATTGTGGCGGTGGCGATTGCATCTCCGTATCTGAAGAAGCAGATCGCATTTCAGAAACGAAAGATGGCGGCAATGTCCTCTGGAAAGCGAGGTACGGGATGCTGAAACTGACGAATATCAAAAAGACATTTAATGCCGGAACAGTCAATGAAAAGATAGCTTTGGACGGCATCAGCCTGACGGTGAAGGACGGCGATTTCGCTACTATCATAGGAAGCAACGGCGCCGGAAAATCTACGCTGTTCAACAGCATCGGCGGAAGCTTCTATGTGGATGAGGGAAGCATAGAGCTGGACGGCAGGGACATCACGTATGTTCCTGAATATAAAAGGGCTACGCAGATTGGCCGCCTGTTTCAGGATCCCATGAAGGGGACGGCTCCTCATATGACGATTGAGGAAAATCTGGCGCTGGCTTATCTGCGGGCTTCCAGGAAAGGCAGGGGCTCTGCTTTTTCCAGAATTACCGGGGAGCAGCGGAAGTTTTTCAGGGAAAAACTGGCGCTTCTTGATATGGGGCTTGAAGACAGGATGAAACAGCCGGTGGGGCTGCTCTCCGGCGGGCAGCGCCAGGCGCTGACGCTTCTGATGGCGGCGACTCTTGTTCCGCCGAAGATACTCCTTCTGGATGAACACACAGCGGCTTTGGATCCGGCTACGGCAAAGAAAGTGCTGAATCTGACGAAAAATATCGTGGAGGAACACCATTTGGCCTGCCTGATGATTACACACAATATGAATTCCGCCCTGCAGCTTGGAAACCGTGTCCTGATGAT
The DNA here is from genome assembly GCA_030524785.1 of Eubacteriales bacterium. Classification (GTDB taxonomy): domain Bacteria; phylum Bacillota; class Clostridia; order Lachnospirales; family Lachnospiraceae; genus Marvinbryantia. The sequence goes on along the minus strand of JAUNFZ010000022.1, from coordinate 33,598 downwards.
GGATGGAGGCCGGATTGTGCTGGACATAAGCGGCAAAGAACGGGACGGCCTCACTGTGGACAGTTTGCTGCAGAAGTTTTCGGCAGGAGCCGGAAAAGAGCTGGATAACGACAGAATTTTGTTCTCAAAGTAGAAATGGTATGCAATCCGCTCTTGACGCATAGCATGGAAAATGGTAAAATCACCATTGTAGCACTAAATGATGTGCATTACTTGGGAAAAGACACCAGATATTGTTTTGCAATGCGGTTGGGAGGATTTTATGAGGTATCATAATATAACGAAGGATGATATGCTGAACGGAGACGGCCTGAGGGTTGTATTGTGGGTGGCGGGATGCGCCCATTGCTGTCCCCAGTGCCAGAACCCTGTGACCTGGGATCCGGACGGCGGGCTTCCCTTTGACGGGGATGCGAAAAAGGAAGTGTTTGACGAGCTGGAAAAATCCTATATTTCGGGAATTACTTTCAGTGGAGGCGATCCCCTGTATCCAACGAATCAGATGGATGTGGCGGCGCTGGCAAAGGAAATTAAAGAAAAGTTTCCGGATAAAACCATATGGCTGTATACCGGAAGCTTATGGGAAGAAGTGTGCAGAAATCCTGTGATGCAGTATGTGGACGTGCTGGTGGACGGGGAGTTTGAGGTAGACAAACTGGACAAACAGCTTCACTGGAAGGGAAGCTCGAATCAGCGGGTGATCGACGTTCCGAAAACTCTGGAGTTAGGCAGCGTAGTGCTTCACTGTGAATAGACGGAGAATCAACATGGAAAAGATACAGATTAAATATTTTACGGATAAGATAGAGCCGCTGCGCTATATTGACGGAAAATCCGACTGGATCGACCTGCGGGCGGCGGAGAATGTGGCTTTGAAAGCGGGAGAATTTAAACTGATTCCCCTGGGAGTGGCAATGAAGCTGCCGAAAGGATATGAAGCGCATATCGTTCCCCGAAGCTCGACGTTTAAGAACTTTGGGATCATTCAGACGAACCATTGCGGCGTGATCGACGAGACATACTGCGGCGACAACGATCAGTGGTTTATGCCGGTCTATGCGCTCCGCGACACCGAAATCCATGTCAATGACCGCATCTGCCAGTTCCGCATCATGGAGCACCAGCCGGCGGTGGAATTTGAACCGGTGGAGGCGCTGGGCGGCATCGACCGCGGCGGGTTTGGAAGCACAGGGAAGCGCTGACCGAGGCGGGCCTGGAAGCACAGGGAAGCGTTGATTGAGACGGGCCCTGGAAGCACAGGAAAACGTTGACAGAAGCAGAGGAAAAAGATATACTGAGAACTGAGCGAATATATATCTGCCCCGGGGCGCAGTCTCCTGGCAGAACAGGGAAGCCGGGTGAAATTCCCGCACAAGTCCGTTACTGTATAGTCAGATACCAATATATATTCAGGGACCGGAACATTCTGCGGCAACCGGAGTGGACGGGCACAAGCAGAGAGCCGTTGTCTGAAAAGGACAGCGGTTTTTTTACATGAGAAATATGATGGGGGTCATGCTGTGACGCATAAAACCGGCCTGGAAGACCGATATGTATTAAAGAATAATAAGCGGCTGCGCTGCGGCTATACGACCGGAAGCTGTGCCGCTGCCGCGGCAAAGGCCGCCGCGAAAATGTTGTTTTTTCAAAGAGAGATTCCCCAGACGGAGATTGTGACGCCGGATGGAACGCATCTTCACCTGATGACGGAGGAGCGAAGCTTTTGTGAGCTGGAGGCTTCCTGCGCCGTCAGAAAGGACGGAGGCGACGACCCGGATGCGACCCATGGGCTGCTGATTTATGCCCGGGTAAAAAAAAGCCCGGCGCCGGGGATTCATATCGACGGCGGTCCCGGCGTGGGACGGGTGACGAAACCGGGGCTTTCTCAGGCGGTGGGAGAGGCGGCGATCAACCGCGTGCCAAGAAAAATGATACGTCAGGCAGTGGCGGAAGCCTGCGGCGAGGCGGGATATGACGGTGGCATGGAGGTGGAAATCTTTGTGCCCCATGGGGAAGAAATTGCAAAAAAAACTTTCAATCCAAGGCTTGGCATTGAAGGCGGCATTTCGATTTTGGGCACCAGCGGGATCGTGGTTCCTATGAGCGAGGAAGCCCTGATTGCCAGCATCCGCCTGGAAATGGAGACAAAACGGGCTGCAGGGGAAGAATATCTTTTGATTACCCCGGGAAATTACGGGGAGGATTTTCTGCGTGACGGCATGAAAATTTCCGCAAAGGATTCTATGAAGTGCAGCAATTACGTGGGGGAAACCCTTGACATGGCCGCAGAGATGGGATTCCTTGGGATTCTGTTTGTGGCTCATATCGGCAAGTTTGTAAAAGTATCGGGAGGGATTATGAATACCCATTCCCGCTTTGCGGACTGCCGGGCGGAGTTGATGGCGGCCCAGGCGGTAAGAGCCGGGGCGGATATGGAAACGGCGGAGAGGATTCTTAGCACCATTACGACGGAAGAAGCGGTAGATATTCTCAGGGAAAAGAAGCTTTGCGAAAAAACCATGCATGTCATGATGCCGCGCATCCGGGAATCTATGCAGCACCGGTGTGGCGGCGCACTTTTGACAGAGGCAGTAGTATTTTCAAATAAGCACGGATATCTTGGAGAGACAACAGGAGCGCAGAAGCTGCTCGAAAAATTCAGATAAAATGGGAGCCTGCAGGCAAAAATGCGGGCTGAAACGGAGGAGATTATGAAAGGAAAATTGTTTGGCGTGGGGATTGGACCGGGAGATCCGGAGCTTTTGACGCTGAAGGCAGTTCGGATTATCCGCGAGGCTTCTGTGATCGCGGTGCCGGGAAAAAAGAAAGAGGATACGGTGGCGTATCAGATTACGGTCCAGGCAGTGCCTGAGATTGCCGAAAAAGAGTGCATGGAAATTTACATGCCGATGACAAAGGAGAAAAAAGCCCTTGAGGAAAGCCATGAAAAAGCCGCGCAGCAGGTGGCGGAAATGCTTGAGCGGGGATATGACGTGGCGTTTCTTACCCTGGGGGATTCCAGCGTATATTCCACCTATCTGTATATACATGAGCGCATCCGCGCTATGGGGTATGAGACGGAGATTGTCAGCGGTATTCCGTCCTTCTGCGCTGTGGCAGCAAGGCTGAATATGGGGCTGGTGGAAAAGGCACAGCCCCTCCATGTGATTCCGGCGTCTTATCAGATTGAGGAAGCGCTGAAGCTTCCGGGGACGAAAGTGCTGATGAAGGCCGGTAAGAAAATGAGGGAAGTAAAGGAAATGCTGATGGGGCTGGAGGCGGATACCGTTATGATAGAAAACTGCGGCATGGAGGGTGAGAGAGTATTCCAGAGTGCGGCAGAGATCCCCGAGGACGCCGGCTATTATTCTTTAATTATTGTAAAGGAGAAAGAGTGATATGGTACATTTTGTGGGCGCGGGACCGGGAGCGCCGGATTTGATTACGGTCAGAGGGCAGCGTCTGCTCTCCCAGGCGGATGTGATTATCTATGCGGGGTCTCTGGTAAATCCGCAGCTTCTTGACTATGCAAAGGAAGGATGTCAGATCTACAACAGTGCCACTATGACGCTGGAGGAGGTGCTGGATGTTATCTTCAAGGCGGAGGACGCGGGATATATGACGGTGCGTCTGCACACGGGGGATCCCTGCCTTTATGGGGCAATCCGGGAGCAGATGGACGCTTTGGACGAAAAGGGCATTGCCTATGAGGACTGCCCGGGCGTCAGCTCCTTCTGCGGGGCGGCCGCAGCGCTGAATCTGGAATACACTCTGCCGGATATTTCCCAGAGCGTGATTATCACAAGGATGGCAGGAAGAACGCCGGTGCCCCCGAAGGAGGAAATTTCCCTTCTGGCTGCGCATCAGGCGACGATGGTAGTATTTTTAAGCACCGGTATGCTGGAAAAGCTTACGGAACGCCTCCTGGCCGGAGGATACCGCGAGGATACCCCGGCGGCGATTGTCTACAAGGCGACCTGGGAGGATGAAAAAACTTTTGTCTGCACCGTGGGAACGCTTGCAGAGACGGCGGCCAGGAATCATATTACAAAAACGGCTCTGATGATTATCGGGGACGTGGTGAGTCAAAGCGGATACAAACGCTCAGAGCTTTATCATCCGGCGTTTTCTACAGAATTTCGGGAGGCAAGTAAATGAAACTGGCCGTCATCAGTTTTACGGAACATGGAAGCCGCTTGAACGCAGGACTGCTGGAGATGCTTTCCAGGCAGGGATACGACTGCGAGGGGTATGCCGGCGGGCGGTATGCAAAAAAATACGGACTACTGGAAACTGCCGGTTCTCTGCGCGAGTGGACGAAGGCAATGTTTGCGGAAAAGGACGGGATTGTTTTTATCGGCGCAGCAGGCATTGCAGTGCGCAGCATCGCGCCTTTTCTGGAGCATAAGTCGAAGGATCCGGCGGTGGTGGTGATGGATGAAAAGGGAGTGTTTGCCATTTCCCTTTTGTCGGGCCATCTGGGCGGGGCAAATGAACTCGCCGGAGTTCTCGCCAATTTGACCGGGGCAATTCCCGTGATTACTACGGCCACAGACGTAAACGGACGTTTTGCGGTGGATATTTTTGCAAAAAGAAACGGGCTGCTGATTACGGATATGACCTGTGCAAAGAAGATTTCCGCAGATGTGCTGGATGAAAAACCGGTCGGCTTTCAGAGTGATTTTCCGGTGACCGGGAGGATTCCCCAGGAGATTGAATTGTGGGACTCACGGAAAATTTTTGAGGGGGACAGCGGCATTTGCGTGACGTTGGAGGAAGGAAGGCGTCTTTACAGGCAGACGCTTGTGCTTTTGCCGAAAATTGTCAGCCTTGGCATAGGATGTAAAAAGGACATGCCTTTTGAGCAGATTGAAAAGCGTGTGATGGAGGTATTAAAACGATGCGGCGTGTCGGTTCGCTGCGTGGAACGGATTGCAAGCATTGATCTGAAAGCGCAGGAGCCGGGGATTCTGGCTTTTGCGAAAAAATACGGGATTCCTTATGTGACCTATCCGGCGGAGGAACTTGCAAAGGCAGAGGGAGAATTTTCGGAATCCGCCTTTGTGGAGTCTGTGGCTGGAGTAGCGAATGTGTGCGAGCGCAGCGCGGTGCTGTCTGCAGAAAACGGGCGGCTGATACAGAAAAAAGACGCGGGCGGAGGCGTAACCGCAGCCCTCGCTGTCAGGGATTGGAGTGTGGATTTTGAGTAAGATTTATGTGGTTGGAATCGGACCCGGAGAATATGAGCAGATGACCGTGCGGGCGGCAAAGGCCCTTGGCTCCTGCGATACGATTGTGGGTTATACGGTATATGTGGACCTGGTAAAAGAGCATTTTGCCGGAAAGGAATTTCTGACGACTCCCATGAAGAAAGAGGTGGAGCGCTGCCGTCTGGCCTTTGAGGAAGCGGCCCGGGGAAAAACGGTTGCGATGATCTGCAGCGGAGACGCAGGCGTTTACGGCATGTCGGGACTGATGCTGGAAATCGGCATGGAGTACCCGGAAGTTGAGGTGGAAGTCGTTCCGGGGGTGACGGCGGCCACAGGCGGAGCGGCCGTTTTGGGCGCGCCGCTGATTCACGATTTTGCCCTGATTAGCCTGAGCGATCTCCTGACGCCCTGGGAGAAGATTGAAAAACGCCTTCTGCTGGCTTCGGAGGCGGATTTTGTGATCTGCCTTTACAATCCCTCCAGCAAAAAGCGTCATGATTATCTGAAAAAGGCCTGCGATCTGATGATGAGGTATAAAGCGCCTGAAACGGTCTGCGGGATTGTAGGAAACATTGGCCGGCAGGGCGAAAGCTGCCGTGTGATGACACTGGAGGAACTAAGGGATACCCAGGTGGATATGTTTACCACGGTGTTTGTGGGAAACTCTCAGACGAAGGAGATTGGCGGAAAAATGGTGACGCCGAGAGGATATAAAAATGTTTAGAGCAGTTGTTTTTGCGGGAACAACAGAGGGACGCGAGCTGGCAGAATTTCTGGAGCGGTGTCAGGTTTTGGCCGACGTCTGCGTGGCGACAGAGTACGGCGGCCAGCTTTTGAAGGAGTGCAGGAGCTGCAGGGTTCATGCGGGCCGTCTTGACGCGGAGGGTATGGAAAGCCTTCTGAAAAGAACAGCGGAGGACGAAACTGTGCTGGCGGTGGATGCCACCCATCCGTATGCTTCCGAGGTGACGAAAAATGTGAAAGCTGCCTGCGAAGCTGCGGGGGCAGAGTACATCCGCCTTTTGCGCCCATCCTGGAAAAGTGCCGGGGACGGCTGTCAGGGCAGAGGCGGCGAGCCTGAGGACGGCCGGAAGGGCCGGGTAACTTTGGTGGAGTCTGTGGAAGATGCGGTAGCGTTTCTTGAAAAGACCAGCGGCAACATTCTGGTGACGACCGGAAGTAAAGAGCTTCATAAGTTTACGGCGCTGACAGATTATCAGGACCGTGTGTTTGCCAGAGTTCTTTCGACGCCGGAGTCCGTGCAGGCCTCGGCACAGCTTGGCTTTACCGGAAAACATCTGATTTGTATGCAGGGACCCTTCTCGGAGGCGCTGAACAGGGCGATGCTGCAGCAGATTGACGCAAAATGGCTGGTGACAAAGGAATCCGGAAAGACAGGGGGATTTGAGGAAAAGATTCGGGCGGCGAAGGCGGCCGGCGCCGGAGTGGTTCTGATTGGCCGTCCGGAGGAAGAACAGGGGCTGTCCCTGGAGGAAGTAAAAAGGTATCTGGCAAAAAGGCTTAAGCTGAATATAAAGCGAAAAATTTCTCTGGTGGGAATTGGCATGGGCGCCGGGGAAAATATGACTCTGGAAGCAAAAAGAGCCTGCGAACAGGCGCAGCTTCTGATTGGCGCAAAAAGAATGTTGAAAAATTTTTCCGGTACATCCCAGGCAAAATTTGTATCCTACCGGCCCGGGGAAATCCGGGACTATCTGTACGATCATCCGGAATATGAGCGCATCGCCCTTCTGCAGTCCGGCGACGTCGGGTTTTACAGCGGGGCGAAGGGCCTTCTGGAAGCGCTGAAAGGTGAGGAGATCGAGGTATATCCGGGGATTTCTTCAGCGGTATATTTTTGCGCAAAGCTTCACATTCCCTGGGAGGATGCAAAGCTTGTAAGCCTTCACGGAAGAAGCGCCAACGTGATTGCCCAGGTGAGAGAAAACAGGAAGGTTTTTCTGCTGGCGGGCAAGGGCGAAGGCGTAAACAGCCTTTGCAGGAAATTGACGGAGTACGGCATGGGCGCTCTTTTGCTGTCAGTGGGCGAAGAACTTTCCTACCCGGAGGAGCGAATCCGCGTGGGCACGGCGGAAAAATTTGCAAAAGAGAAATTTTCCGATCTCTGCGTGGCGCTGATTGAGAATCCTGGGGCGCAGCCGGCGGCGGTGCACGGGATTGAGGATGAAAAATTTCTGCGGGACCGGGTGCCTATGACAAAGAGCGAAGTGCGGAGCATTTCCCTGTCGAAGCTTCGTCTGAACCGGAAATCGGTGGTCTATGACGTGGGGGCGGGAACAGGCTCCGTGGCGGTAGAGGCAGCGCTGCAGGCTGCGGAGGGACAGGTGTACGCCATCGAGAAAAAAGCGGAAGCGGCGGCTCTTATCAGGGCGAACCAGAAAAAATTTGCGGCGGATAACCTGACAGTGGTGGAAGGACTGGCGCCGGAGGCTCTTAACGGGCTGCCGAGTCCCACCCATGTGTTTATCGGGGGATCCTCGGGAAATTTGAAGGAGATTATGGAGGCGGTTCTGGAAAAAAATCCTGCTGTCCGCATCGTGGTGAACTGCATTGCCCTTGAGACGGCTGCGGAGGCCATCGACTGTCTGCGCACCCTGCCGGTGACAGATACGGATATCGTCTGCGTTACGGTGGGAAAAGCAAAAGAGGCAGGAGCGTATCATATGATGATGGGTCAGAATCCCGTGTACGTTATTTCCTGCAGCGGAGGAACGGCGGTATGAGAGAAGAAGGCACATTCCCCAGATTTTTGCTGACGGCGGGAGCCAGCGGAAGCGGAAAGACCCTGCTTACCTGCGGGATACTGCGGGTGCTGAAAAAACGTGGGCTCAAGGTGACATCCTTTAAATGCGGGCCGGATTATATTGACCCCATGTTTCATGAAAAAGTACTCAAGACAAAGTCCCGGAATCTGGACACCTTTTTTACAGACGAGGAGACGACCCGCTGGATTTTTGCAGAAAATGCAAAAGAGGCGGATGTTTCTGTGATCGAGGGCGTGATGGGATACTATGATGGACTTGGCGGTATTTCCGAAAAGGCGAGCGCCTGGGATGTGGCCCGGGTTACTCGCACTCCTGCGGTGCTTGTGGTAAATGCCAAGGGGATGAGCCTTTCGGTCCTGGCGTATATCAGAGGCTATATGAGCTACCGGCGCGACAGCTATATTAAGGGCGTGATCCTGAATCAGATGTCTGCGGGCCTTTATGGGGACATGAAAAAGCGCATCGAGGAAGAACTTGGCGTGCGGGTATACGGCTATGTGCCCAAACTTAAGGAGGGCGTGATTGAGAGCCGTCATCTTGGGCTTGTCACTCCGGGAGAGATTGAGGGACTTACAGAAAAGCTTGAGGTTCTGGCGAAGGTTTTGGAGGAAAGCCTGGATATAGACGGGCTGCTTTTGCTTGCCAGGAGTGCGAAGCCTCTGGACGGAGGCATGCGGCAGGCAAAGATGGCTGTGCCGGAGAAGCTAAAGAGCCTGCTCTGCTCGGAGCGGACGGCTGCGGTCCGGCGTGAGGCGCCGGTGATCGCAGTGGCAAGGGACGAGGCGTTTTGCTTTGTTTATGAGGATAATCTTCAGCTTTTGAGAAAGCTTGGGGCAAGTATTGTGGAATTTTCTCCCATACATGACGCCAGGATTCCAGAGGAAGCGTCGGGGCTTCTGCTGTATGGCGGATATCCGGAACTATATGCCGCGCAGCTTTCGGAAAACGGCTCCATGCTTACAGACATCAGAGAGAAGATTGAGGGCGGACTGCCCTGCATGGCGGAGTGCGGAGGCTTTATGTATCTGCACCGTACCATGGAGGATATGGATAAAAGAGAATGGCCCATGGCCGGGGTGATTGACGCGAGAGCCTTTCGCACAGAGCGGCTGGGGCGCTTTGGATATATTGTGCTTCAGGAGGAAAAAGCGGGAGAAAATCTGAATCCAGGGGACGTTCAGAAGGCGAAAGATAGTCAGAAGCCAGTAGACAGTCAGGAGATTCGCGGACACGAATTTCATTACTTTGACAGCACGGACAACGGAGACTGCTATATTGCCAGAAAGCCGCTGAGAAAGAGGAGCTGGAAATGTATCCACAAAACGGATACGCTGATGGCGGGATTTCCGCATCTGTATTACTACGGCGCGCCTTCGCTGGCGGCGGATTTTCTTGAGAAATGTATATACTATAAGGAACGTAAAAGATGAAACTGTCACTGCTGGCCCTTGCGGTCGGATTTATTGCAGATCTTTTGTTTGGCGATCCGCGCTGGATCTATCATCCGGTCCGGATGATAGGAAGTCTTATTGCGGCGCTGGAAAAAATTCTGCGAAATTTATTTCATATTTCAATACAGGAGCCGGAAAAGCCGTCTTCAAAGGAGAAAAGCACAGCGCGGGAAGGGGTGGATTCCTTCCGCAGACGGGAATTTTTGGCGGGAACATTGCTGGCGGTCATTGTGATTTTTGTTTCCTCCGGCATCCCGCTCCTGATTCTGCTGGGAGCACAGCGGATTCATCCATATCTGCGCCTGACGGTGGAGAGCATTTTCTGCTGGCAGCTTTTGGCCATGAAATCTCTGAAGGACGAGAGCATGAAGGTGTATGACAGGCTGAAAGAACACGATCTTGAAGGCGCCCGCCGGGCGGTATCCATGATTGTGGGCCGGGATACACAGCGCCTCGACGAAGCCGGGACAGCCAGGGCGGCGATAGAGACGGTGGCGGAGAACGCCTCTGACGGCGTGATTGCACCGCTTTTGTATATGGCGGTGGGCGGCGCGCCTCTGGGATTTTTCTACAAGGCCATCAATACCATGGACTCTATGGTGGGCTATAAGAACGAACGCTATCTTTATTTTGGAAGATTTGCGGCAAAGCTGGATGACGTGGCGAATTTTATTCCGGCCCGGCTGTCGGCGCTTTTTATGATCGCTGCTTCCGGTTTCTGCGGTATGGATATGAAACACGCCTGGCGCATTTTTAAAAGAGACCGTATGCGTCATGCAAGCCCCAACTCGGCCCAGACCGAGGCGGTGATGGCCGGGGCATTAAAGGTACAGCTTGCGGGGGACGCCTGGTACTTTGGAGAGCTTTATAAGAAGGAGACAATTGGCGACGATATACGGCCGGTGGAGCCAAAGGATATTGTAAGGGCCAACCGGCTGATGTACGCGGCGTCGGTTCTTGCACTGCTGGCGCTGGAGGCAATCATGTTTTTTGTGAACGGGAGAATTTACTTATGAGGAATCATCAGCATGGCGGAGACATCTACTCCACTCCCTGCCGGTTCGATTTTTCTGCGAACCTGAATCCGCTGGGAATACCGGAGGCAGTAAAACAGGCGGCCTGTGAGGGCGTGCGCCTGTCGGCAAATTATCCTGATGTAAACTGCAGGGCGCTGCGGCGGGAACTGGCCCGGCGGGAAGGCGTTTCGCCGGAGCAGATCATCTGCGGAAACGGCGCCGCGGAGCTGATCTTTCTGGCGGTGCAGGCGGTAAAGCCAAAAAGGGCGCTGCTGGCATCGCCCGGATTTGCAGAATACGAGCAGGCACTGGAGACAGCAGGGTGTGAGATCCTTTATTATCCGCTTCGGGAGGAGCAGGGGTTTGCCCTGAAGGAAGATTATCTCGACTGGCTGGATATGGAGATTGACATGGCGTTTCTATGTAATCCCAACAATCCCACCGGGGTACGGACAGAGCGCGGGCTTTTGGAACAAATTTTCGGAAAATGCAAAAGACGTGACGTCTGCCTGGTATTGGACGTCTGCTTTATGGAGTTTTTAGATGTTCCGGAGGAAAGCAATTTTATCGGAAATCTGAAGGAAAATCCACAGTTATTTCTCCTGAAAGCCTTTACGAAAACATATGCGATGGCGGGCCTGCGGCTGGGCTACGGAATTTGTTTTGACCGGGATCTGCTGGAGCGTATGGAAAAGATGCGCCAGCCCTGGAGCGTGTCTTTGCCGGCTCAGATGGCGGGCCTGGCGGCGCTTGGGGAGGACGCCTATGTGGAGCAGGCCCGAAAGCTCATAAGGAAAGAGCGGGCGTGGCTGCGGGAACAGCTTAGGGAGTGCGGTTTTCACGTATATGAAAGCGAGGCAAATTTTCTGTTTTTTGGGGGAACGCCCGGACTTGCCGAAAAATGCCGCGAACAGGGCATCTTAATTCGGGACTGTGCAAATTACCGGGGATTATCGGAGGGGTATTACCGCATTGCAGTGCGGACCCATGAAGAAAACAGAGAGCTGATACGCGTTCTGAAAATGGTACGGTAGAGAAAGAGGATATTATGGCAAAGGCAAAAGTGATTATGGTGCAGGGAACGATGTCGAATGTGGGGAAAAGCCTTTTAACGGCCGGTCTCTGCCGTATTTTCAAGCAGGACGGGTACAAGACAGCGCCCTTTAAATCCCAGAATATGGCGCTCAATTCCTACATTACAGAGGAAGGACTGGAGATGGGGCGCGCCCAGGTGATGCAGGCGGAGGCGGCCGGCATATCTCCCTCGGTGGATATGAACCCGATTCTTTTAAAGCCCACCAACGACGTCGGCTCCCAGGTAATTGTGAACGGCGAGGTTCTGGGAAACATGAAAGCCAGGGAATATTTTGCTTTTAAAAAACAGTTGGTTCCCGTCGTCATGGAGGCTTTTGAGCGGCTTTCAGAAAAGTATGATATTATTGTGATTGAGGGGGCGGGAAGCCCGGCAGAGATTAATCTGAAGCAGGATGATCTGGTGAATATGGGAATGGCGAAAATGGCAAAAGCGCCGGTGCTGCTGGTGGGGGACATTGACCGGGGCGGCGTGTTTGCCCAACTGATTGGCACCGTGATGCTTCTTGAACCGGAGGAGAGGGCCATGGTAAAGGGCCTGATTATCAATAAGTTCCGGGGAGACAAAACGATCCTTGATCCCGGAATTGCCATGCTCGAGGAGCGCACCGGGATTCCTGTGGCGGGCGTCGCCCCCTATATGCATCTTCAGGTGGAGGATGAGGACAGCCTGACAGAGCGGTTCTCGGAAAAAAGAGAGGCGGCCCTGATTGATATTGCGGTGATCCGTCTGCCCAGAATTGCGAATTTTACAGATTTCAATCCTCTGGAAAGCATAGAGGGCGTTTCGCTGCGCTACGTGGGAAGCACGGCGGCGCTTGGAAATCCGGATATGATTATTCTGCCCGGCACGAAAAGTACCATGGAGGATCTGCGTTTTCTGCGCCAGAGCGGACTGGAAGCGGCCATTTTAAAGGCGGCGGATGTGGGAAAAGTGATTTTTGGCATCTGCGGAGGTTATCAGATGCTGGGCGAAGGCTTAAGCGATCCCCAGGGAGTGGAAGGCGGCGGAACCATGCGCGGTATGGGCCTTCTTCCGATGGAGACGGTGTTTGCCGGCGAGAAGACAAGAACCAGGGTGAACGGAAAATTTCAGGAGATCGGCGGAATTTTGGCAGGGCTTTCCGGCGAGGAAATGCTGGGATATGAGATCCATATGGGTGTGACGACCCTGAAAGCGGGCTGCGAAGGGCTGACAGAAATTACGGATTATGCCGGCAAAAGAAAGGCGGCGGCTCCTGACGGCGCTTTTTTGGGGAATGTTTACGGCACATATGTGCATGGAATTTTTGACAGGGAGAATGTGGTGAAAGCGCTGGTGAAGGCGCTGGGAAAAGCAAAGGGAATTGATATGACCCAGGCTGCCGCCGTTGATTTTGCGGCCTTTAAGGAGAGCCAGTACGATCTTTTGGCTGACGGTCTTAGAAAGTATCTGGATATGGAAATGATATACCGCATCTTAGACGCCGGGGTCTGACGGCGCGGATACTATGGCATAAGCCCTGGCTGCGGGAAAGGAAGGGAAGGTTACATGAAGGTAAAGCTGGAAAATGTAGAACCGATGGAGATTGAGCGAAGAAGCTTTGAGATTATCACTGAGGAGCTCGGCAGAGAGCTGCCTGAGGATATTGGGCCTGTGATCAAACGCTGTATTCATACAAGCGCAGATTTTGATTACGCCGATAATCTCTGCTTTTCAGAGGGCGTGATACAAAAAGCCCTGGAAGCCATTCAAAAGGGAGCCTGTATTGTGACGGATACGCAGATGGCAAAGGCGGGAATCAATAAAAAGGCGTTGGAAAAGTTTGGCGGTGAGGTATACTGCTTTATGTCGGATGAGGACGTGGCAGGCGCGGCCAGAGAGAAGGGTACTACCCGGGCGACGGCCAGCATGGACAAAGCCGCGAAACTTAAAAAGCCTTTGATTTTTGCTATTGGGAATGCGCCTACCGCTCTGGTGCGGCTGTACGAGCTGATTCAGGAAAAAAAGATTTCTCCTGAGCTGATTATCGGTGTGCCGGTTGGTTTTGTCAACGTGGTACAGTCAAAGGAACTGATTATGGAGACAGATATCCCTTATATTGTGGCCCGTGGGAGAAAAGGGGGAAGCAATATTGCAGCCTGTATCTGCAACGCCCTGCTCTATATGGCGGGCGGCAGATAAGGAGGAAAACGTCAATATCAGAAAATATTAAGTCTGATTTAATGAAAAATGACGCCGGATATGGTATGATATTGCAGAAAGCATAAGAAAAAGGCATGAAGTACCATAAAAAGGGGGATAAAATAATGAAAAGGACGAAAGCAGCAGCTATGTTGCTGGCAGCGGGGCTTCTGGCAGCGGGAACTTCGGCGGCAGCCCAGGAGGGCGGAGCAGATTTTGCGAGTCTGTTTTATACATATTCAAAGGACAATGTGATCAGCGAATATTATGACGCGGATTATCTGGTGGCGCCGGGAGAACTGCAGCTGAAAAGTTATGATGGTTTTTTGGCGCTGAAACAGACGGACCTGAACTGGGACGGCACAGAGGAGCTACTGGCAATACGGCTGAAGCCCCAGCAGGATGAGGAGGGCCAGACGGTGAATACCCTTCTGGCGGAGGTTTATGAATATGGCGGGAACACACTGCAGCGCATCGGCCAGTACACGCTGGCGGAGGATATACTGGAGTGGAATGAAGCCCGTATAGACGTATTTCTTGTGGAGACACAGAGCGGCCCAGTGGTTTGCTGCGAGGCGAAGGACACGGCGTCCGTACTAACGAGCGGTATCCGCTGGAGCCTGCGGGGAGCAGGATTTGACGGCAGCAGCTTTTATGACGTGGCAAATGTGCATCTTGTGGGAAGTTCCTTTACACAGGAACAGATGGATACCTGCTGGAATACGGCGTATAATCTGGGATTTGAAGCCGCCGATATCGTATGGCAGCCGCTTTTGGAGCAGGAAAACTCTGCCGACAGGCTCTGCATGATTTCACGGTATATGACGGTGGATTTCTCTCAGACGAGCGCATTTATTGCAGACGCTGCCTCGGACAGCATGCAGTATGGGGAGACGTATTTTGTGAACTATGCAAATCAGGGGATTGAAAATAAGCTGCCGGGAGAGTTTGTATCCGTTCTTGGCACTTCCTCCCAGGATGCGGGCGGATCCTCTGAACAGACGTATTTTTACGAGGACGATTATGTGATTGCGGACAGCAGCACCCGCTACATTACCGAGGAGGAACTTCAGGGGCTTTCTGCAGAGGAAATTTTACTGGCCCGCAACGAGATTTATGCAAAGCACGGACGCATATTCAACAATGCGGCGCTGGACACTTATTTCCGGAGCAAGAGCTGGTATCAGCCTACGGTGGCCGGAAGCGACTTTACCGAGGAGTACGCCAGCCGTGTGTTCAATGATTTTGAAATAAAAAATATTTCCACCATGGTGAAATATGAACAGGCTCACGGCCTGAATAACTTTTAAAGAGGAACAGTATGAGCATACAGAGTGAGAGGGCGATTCTGGCAGTCAGCTTTGGAACAAGCTATAAGGACGCCAGGGAAAAGAACATCGACAGAATCGAGGAGGAAATCCGGCGTTCCTTTCCCGAGCGGCGCGTCTACCGGGCGTGGACCAGCGGGATGATTCGGAAAAAGCTCCGGGAGAGGGACGGCATAGCCATTGATGATGTGGGAGAGGCCCTTTGGCGTATGAAGGAGGATGGAATACGCCGGGTGACTGTTCAGCCGACTCACGTGATGAACGGAATAGAAAACGAGAAGATGTTAAAGGAAATTCTTCCGTTTCGGGATGAGTTTGAAGAAATTCTTGTGGGGGCGCCTCTGCTTGCCACAGAAAAAGACAGCCGCGAGGCGGCAGAGGTACTGTCCAGGGAATGGAAAGAGATTCCAAAGGAGGAGGCTCTGGTGCTGATGGGACACGGCACGGAGCACTGTGCGAACCATGTGTACGCCGCTCTTGATGATATGCTGAAAGATATGGGCAGCGCAAATATATTTGTGGGCACGGCAGAGGCGCATCCTTCGGTGGATACATTGCTTCGCAGAGTAGAGGCGTACCGCCCTGTGGCCGTCCATCTGGCCCCTTTTATGATTGTGGCCGGGGACCATGCGAAGAACGATATGTCAGGGGACGGCGAAGATTCCTGGGCAAGCCGCTTTAAGAGCGCCGGATATCCGGTGGTCTGCCATATGAAAGGACTGGGAGAGTATCCGGGAATACGGAAAATGTTTGTGCGCCATGCGAGGGAAGCAAAATGAGTATACAGATGACAGGCATTGACCATACAAAGGCGTCCGTCGATGTCAGAACAATTTTTTCTTTTACCAAAAAAAATATTGCAGATGCGTTTGAGGCCTGGAAGGACATTCCGGGTCTTTGCGGCTGTGTTATCATCTCTACCTGCAACCGTATGGAAGTGTGGGCCAGCGTACAGGAGGATGAGGAGCCCGATCTGTTTGAACTTCTCTGCCGGGAAAAAAATGTGGATGTGGCACAGTACCGCAGATATGCGGTGAATCGCAGAGATAAAGAGGCGGTAGAGCATCTCTTTGAATTGTCCTGCGGTCTTAAATCCCGGATTCTGGGGGAGGATCAGATTATCACCCAGGTGAAGGATGCCCTGGCTTTTGCGCGGGAGCATTATGCGGCGGACAATGTGCTGGAAGTTTTGTTCCGCATGGCGGTGACGGCGGCAAAAAAGGTAAAGACGGAAATTCTGCTGAGGGACAGAGACAGCTCTGTGATACACAGGGCGGCGGAGGTTCTGAAGGAACAGGGATATGTGCTGAGGGATAAAAAGTGTATGGTGATCGGAAATGGAGAGATGGGAAAGCTTTCCGCCGGGCTTCTTCTCTTAGAGGGAGCCGAGGTGACGGTGACGGTGCGCCAGTACCGAAGCGGGATTGTGGATATTCCGGCGGGCTGTCAGAGAATTGATTACGGCCGGCGAATGGAAATCTTTCCCTCCTGCGATTATGTAGTGAGCGCTACGGCCAGCCCCAATTATACGCTGAAGAAAGCAGATATTCTGGAGCTGGATCTGAAGAAGCCCGTGGTGCTAATCGATCTGGCGGTTCCGCGGGACATTGAGCCCTGTGTGGAAGACATTGAAGGAATCACGCGGTTTGACATTGACGATTTTGACGCGGGACATCTGAGTGAACAGACGCTTCAGGATATCGCGAGAGCAAAGGAAATTCTGAGGGAGCAGATGCGGGAATTTTACGACTGGTACGAGGGCCGGGATGTGATTGCAAAAGTGCAGCAGGTTCGGGCGGCAGCGGTGGAGGACTTTCATCTGCGGACACAGAAGCAGGTGAGAGAGCTGGAAAAGCTGTCCATGATGCCGCCGGAGGAATCCAGGGCGCAGCTTCAGACATTTCAGGAATATATGGAGGCCGCGGCCGGTAAAGTAATTAATAAAATGATGTTTGGGCTTAGGGGAAAGGTCAGCGAGAGAACCTTTTGCGAGTGTGTAGAGGCCCTGGGAGAATTGTATGGACAGAAGGATACGTATCGGAAGCAGGGAAAGCAAGCTGGCGGTGATTCAGTCGGAGATGGTAAAGCAGGCAATTGAGCAGCGCCATCCGGAAATAAAAGTGCAGATTCTGACCATGAAGACCACCGGCGATAAAATTCTGGACCGCACCCTGGATAAGGTGGGAGGAAAAGGTCTTTTTGTGAAGGAACTGGACCGCGCCCTGCAGAGAAAAGAGATTGACCTTTCGGTGCACAGCTTAAAGGACGTGCCGATGGAGGTTGGGGAAGATCTTCCGCTGCTGGCGTTTTCTGCCCGGGAGGATGCAAGGGATGTGCTGGTGCTTCCACAGGGGAAGACAGAGTTTTCCATGGAGCGGCCGATTGGATGTTCCAGCAGGAGAAGAATATTGCAGCTTGCCGAACTTTATCCCCAGGCGGAGTGCAGACCGGTGAGGGGAAATGTGCAGACGAGGCTTCGCAGGCTGGACGAGGGCGAATACGGAGCGCTGGTGCTGGCGGCGGCCGGGCTGAAGCGGCTGGGCCTGGAACATCGGATCAGCCGGTATTTCACCACGGAGGAAATGCTGCCTGCGGCAGGACAGGGTATCCTGGCGATTCAGGGGAGAAAAGGTGAAGATTACGGTTTCCTTCGGGAGATCGGAGATGATCAGGCGAGGGATGCGGCTCTTGGCGAGCGAGCCTTTGTGAGGCGCTTAAATGGAGGATGCAGCTCTCCGGTAGCGGCTTACGCCTGGATACAGGAGGATAAAATCTGCCTGCGGGGGCTTTATTACGACGAACAGACCGGAGGATACTTAAAGGGAGAGATTACGGGGCCGCGGCAGGAGGCCGATCTTTTGGGCACAAGGCTTGCGGACCGTCTTCGGCAGGCATATGAAAAGGGAAAGGAAGAAAAGGAGGAGTACGGCGCATGACAGGAAAAGTATGGCTTGTGGGAGCCGGGCCTTCAGATCCGGGTCTTTTTACAAGAAAGGGAGAGCAGGTATTAAAATCTGCGGAGGTAGTAGTGTATGACGCCCTGGTGGGTCAGGGGGTTTTGAGCATGATACCGAAGGAAGCGAAGACGATCAATGTGGGAAAGCGCTCCGGCAATCATACCATGTGTCAGGAGGAAATCAACCGGACGCTCGTTCGGGAGGCAAAAGAGGGGCGTAGAGTGGTTCGCTTAAAAGGCGGAGATCCCTTCCTGTTTGGAAGGGGAGGCGAGGAGCTGGAATTGCTGGTCAGGGAAAATATTCCCTATGAGGTTGTGCCAGGCGTCACTTCCGCCCTTTCTGTGCCGGCCTATAACGGGATTCCTGTGACCCATCGGGATTTTTGTTCCTCCCTTCACATCATCACCGGCCATAAGCGCCGGGGCGGAGTTTATGATATTGATTTTGAGGCCCTGGTGCGGACGAAGGGGACGCTTGTATTTCTGATGGGGGCGGCGGCGTTAGACGACATCTGCCAGGGACTTTTAAAGGGCGGCATGGATCCGGAGACGCCTGCGGCCGTTCTGCAGAAGGGAACCACGGCGGCGCAGAAAAAAATTGTGGCTTCCCTTGGCACCCTTTCGGAGAAAGCGAGGCGGCAGGGCATGGAGACGCCCGCCATCATCGTTGTAGGCCAGGTGTGCAATCTGGCGGAACAGTTTGAGTGGTATGAAAAGCTTCCTCTGGCAGGCATGAAGATTGCCGTTACCAGGCCAAGGGAACTGATTTCCAGGATGAGCGAAAGGCTGCGGGAACAGGGCGCTGAGGTGCTGGAGTTCCCGGCAATTTGCATCGAAAAGAGGGTCTGTGAGGGGGAAGTGAAAGAGAACCTGACCCGTCTGGAGAAATTTGACTGGCTGGTGTTTACAAGTCCGTCGGGAGTGCGCATTTTCTTTGAGGATCTGAGGGAATGTCGGCTGGACGTGCGGTGCCTTGCCGGGAAGAAAATCGCAGTTCTTGGGCAGGGAACGGCGAAGGCTCTTGAGGAATGGGGAGTGTATGCCGATCTGATGCCCGGGGAGGCCTATGCCGAGAGCCTTGGAAAGGCTTTGAGAGAAAGTTTGCAGGGCGGCGAAAGGGTGCTGATTTTCCGGGCTTCTGCCGGAAGCAGCGAACTGACGGAGCAGCTTGCACAGGTGCCCCGGATAAAGGTGGTGGACCTGGCCGCGTATGATACGCGGTATGAATCGTCGCCACTAATTGACATTGTGGCAGAGTTTGAAGATGGTCGGACAGATTATGCGGTGTTTACCAGCGCATCTACGGTGAAGGGATTTGCCGGGGCTGCGGGAGAAATGGATTTTTCAAAAGTGAAAGCCGTCTGTATTGGAAAAAAGACGAAGGCGGAAGCCGACCGCCTGGGAATGAAAACCTTTATGGCAGAACATCCGTCCATAGAATCTGTGACAGAAAAGCTTATCGAGCTTGCAAAGGGACGGCGAAAATAAAACAAAGAGAGGGCAGCAGTCAGGAGAAAGCAAAAAAGCTGCAGGAGGAGAAGCATGGATTTAAGAAAAAGGCCGAGAAGGCTTAGAAGCAAAGAAAATCTTCGCAGGATGGTGCGGGAAACCAGAGTGGATAAATCGTCTCTGGTGTACCCGATGTTTGTGACGGAGGGTGAAAATGTGAAGGAGGAGATTCCCTCCATGGAAGGGCAGTACCGATACAGCATCGACCGTATGGGGGAATGTCTTCAGGAGCTTTTGGAGGCAGGGGTGACGTCGGTAATGCTGTTTGGGATCCCGGCGGTAAAGGATGAGGTTGGAAGCCAGGCCTATGCTCCGGACGGGATTGTGCAGAGGGCGCTGCGCTATGCAAAAGAACATTTTCCGGACATGTATCTGATAACGGATGTCTGTATGTGCGAGTATACCTCCCACGGGCACTGCGGCGTGCTCTGCGGCCATGACGTGGACAACGACAAAACGCTTGCGCTTCTGGCAAAGACGGCTCTGTCCCATGTGCAGGCGGGGGCGGATATGGTGGCTCCCTCAGATATGATGGACGGAAGAATACTTGCGATTCGGGAAACGCTGGATGCGGCCGGTTTTACGAATATTCCGATTATGTCTTACGCGGTAAAATATGCTTCGGCTTTTTATGGCCCCTTCCGGGATGCAGCGGGGTCTGCGCCGGCCTTTGGAGACCGCAGAAGCTATCAGATGGACTTTCATAACAGCCGTGAGGGAATCAGGGAGGCCCTTCTGGACGAGGAGGAAGGCGCTGACATTATCATGGTAAAACCCGCCATGTCTTATCTTGACATGGTGGCCCGGGTGAAAAAAGAGGTTCATACGCCGGTGGCCTGCTACAGCGTCAGCGGTGAGTACGCGATGGTGAAAGCGGCGGCGAAGCTGGGATGGATTGATGAGGAAAGGATTATCTGTGAAATGGCGGCCGGGGCATACCGGGCCGGAGCAGATATTTACATCACATATTTTGCCAGAGAACTGGCAAAATGTATGGATGAAGGGAGGCTGGGATAATGAGCAGGTCGCAGGAACTGTTCCGTGAGGCGGTAGGACTGATGCCGGGCGGAGTGAACAGTCCGGTGAGGGCTTTTGGAAATGTGGACGAAACGCCAAGGTTTATCGAGAGCGCCCGGGGAGCGTATGTGACAGATGCGGACGGCATAAGCTATATAGATTATGTGGGATCCTGGGGACCGATGATTCTGGGCCATAATCATCCGAAGGTGTTAAAGAGTGTGACGGAGACGGCGGCAAAGGGATTAAGCTTCGGAGCGGCCACGGAAAATGAGGTAAAGATGGCGAGGATGATCTGCGACATCGTTCCTTCCATAGAAATGGTGCGCATGGTAAATTCCGGCACGGAGGCGGTGATGAGCGCCCTGCGGGCTGCCAGGGGATATACAGGCAGAAACAAGATTGTGAAATTTACGGGATGCTATCATGGACACACCGACGCAATGCTGGTGAAGGCCGGCTCCGGCGTGATGACGGCGGGCGTGCCGGACAGCGCGGGCGTGCCGGCAGGGTGTACGGCGGATACTCTGTTGGCGGAGTATAACGACCTGGAGAGCGTGCGAAGCCTTTTTGAGCGCTGCGGCGAGGAGATTGCTGCGGTCATTGTGGAACCGGTGGGGGCGAATATGGGCGTGGTTCTTCCAAAAGAAGGATTTCTGCCAGGGCTCAGAGCTCTCTGCAGCAGCTATGGAAGCCTTCTGATTTTTGACGAGGTGATCACCGGCTTTCGGCTGAGCCTTTCGGGAGCGCAGGGATATTTTGGCGTAACTCCGGATTTGACGACCTTCGGAAAGATTATCGGCGCGGGCATGCCGGTAGGAGCTTACGGTGGACGGCGGGAGATTATGGAGATGGTGGCCCCCGCCGGAAATGTATACCAGGCGGGAACCTTAAGCGGAAACCCGGTGGCCATGGCGGCGGGTCTTGCCCAGCTTTCCATTCTCCGTGAGACGCCGGATTTCTACAAAAACCTGAATGATACGGGAGACTGGTTTTTCTCCGAAATGGAGGGAATACTGAAAAAGTATAAGGTGAAGCATTGCCTGAATCATATCGGCTCTTTGGGCTGCGTATTCTTTACGGAGCATGAGGTGTATGATTATGCCACGGCAAAATTGTCGGATACACAAGCTTACGGAAATTATTTTAAATACATGTTAAACCACGGTGTTTACCTGGCTCCCTCTCAGTTTGAGGCCATGTTCCTTTCTGCGGCCCATACAAAGGAGGGTGAACTTGGTAAAACGCTTGCGGTGATGGAGGATTATTTTGCGAAAGCTCAGTGACTGGGTCATGACGGTGGTTATGCTGCTGTTTTTGTTTTCGGCGGCGGTCTCCTTGACATTGGCCTTTAAACCGTTGTATTATTTTGATATCGGGAATCTGAAAATAGACGAAGCTACCGGCTATTCCCAGGAAGAAATAAGAGAGAATTATGACGCATTGATTGATTACAATCTTTCCTTTAAGGAAAAGGAACTTGTATTTCCCACCCTGGAAATGTCTGAAGAAGGACGCCAGCATTTTCGCGAGGTGAGGGCGATCTTTCAGTTCTTTCTCCGCATGTTTCTGGCAACTGCCGTTTTCTCGGCGGTGGGAATTGTCTGGAAGGACGGCAGGAAAGAATATGAATATCTGAAATTTACAGGAATAGCCGCCCCTGTGCTGCCGTTGGCGCTGGGGGTGATGATTGCTGTAAACTGGGAAGATGTGTTTGTGCTTTTTCACAAAATTGTTTTTCGCAATGATTACTGGCTGTTTGACCCAAAGACGGATCCGGTGATCAATATCCTGCCGGATGAGTTCTTTATGCACTGTGCGGTAATGATTGTGCTGATTATCGCCTTTGGGGCAGCGGCTTGCCTCGCGGCGTATAGAAAGAGAAAGTTATAAGGAGGGAATTATTTATGAAACGTCTTTACAAATCATCTACGGATAAAATGATCTGCGGTGTATGCGGAGGAGTGGCAAATTATTTTGATATCGATCCGACGCTGGTGCGCCTTCTGTTTGTTTTAATCGGGCTCAGCGGAACCGGTATTCTGGCGTATATCGTGGCGGCGATCATTATTCCCTCGGAAGTATAAATTTTTCCGGGAGTGAATAAGAAGCGGCAAAATGACGATACTTCCTAAAAAAGAAAGGGGGTATCTCATGCCGAAGAAAGAAAAAAAGATTGATTTGACTCATCTGTCTGAGGATGAAAAGCTGAAATACGAAATCGCGCAGGAACTTGGCCTTCTTGAGAGGGTGATGGAAAAAGGATGGAAATCCCTTTCCGCCAAGGAGACGGGACGTATCGGCGGTCTGATGACAAAGCGCAGGCGGGAGAAAGTATGAAAAGTTTGGCACAGGACATAAAAACAGGTGAATTTAAAAATATTTATCTGCTTTTCGGCGAGGAAGACTACCTGAAGCGTCAGTATAAAAACCGGCTGCAGGCGGCCCTGGTGCCGCCGGAGGACAGTGTGAATTTAAACTGCTATGAGGGAAAAAACATCTCCGTGAAGGAACTCATTGACCAGGGGGAGACGCTTCCCTTCTTTGCCGACCGCCGTCTTCTGGTCGTGGAGGACAGCGGCTTTTTCAAGAGCGCTTCGGCAGAGCTTGCCGGTTATCTGGAACATGTGCCAACGACTACCTGCTTTCTGTTTGTGGAAGACGAGGTGGATAAACGGGGAAAGCTTTACAAAACGGTAAAAAGCAAGGGTCGGGCCGTGGAGTTTGTAAGGCAGAAGGAAGAAACGCTGGTGCGGTGGCTGATGGGAATACTGCAGAGGGAAAACAAGAATATCACCCGAAAAGCCTGCACGCTGTTCCTGGAAAAGACAGGAAACGATATGAATAATATTCATACCGAGCTGGAAAAGCTTTTAAGCTACACGGCGGACCACGAGGTGATTACGCCCGAGGACGTGGAGAAGATCTGCACGACGCAGACGGTGGGCAGAGTTTTTGAGATGGTAAATGCCATTGCAGAAAAAAATCAGAAACGGGCTCTGGAGCTTTACTATGACTTGCTGTCGCTCAGGGAGCCGCCTATGCGGATACTGTATCTTGTTACCCGCCAGTTTAATCAGCTTCTGCAGGTAAAGGAGCTTCGCAGATATGGATACGATACGGGAGCTGTTGCGTCAAAAATGGCGATACAGCCCTTTGCGGCGCGTAACTGCGTGCGCCAGGCGGAGTATTTTTCCGAGGAACAGATCCGCGGTATTGTGGAGTACTGCATACAGACGGAGGAAGCTGTAAAAACGGGGGATTTAAACGAAAAGATGGCTCTGGAACTGGTAATTGCCATGGCCGGAGCAAAAAAATCTTAGATGTATTCTAGCTAAAAACACGAGACAAAATATGACTGCTGTATAATTTGTGGTGAACAAAGGAGGCAGCAGCATGAGAAAGTTTAAGCGTATTCGGGATCTGCGCGAAGACAAGGATATCAGCCAGGCCCAAATTGCAGAATGTCTCGGGATTACTCAGCGCGCTTACAGCCGCTATGAAAACGCGGACAGTATGATGCCGTTGGATCTTCTGCTCCAGATAGCGGATCTGCACGGCGTCAGTCTGGATTATCTTCTGGAAAGAACGGATATACCGGATCTTTATCCGCACAAAAAGGTATAATAAAAGACCATCGGATGACGGGCCGATGGTCTTTTGACTTTTTCTTATGTACAGGGCAGCAGACCCTGTATGAAAATTAAAGATGATTTACAAGTTTAGCTAAACGGGAAACTTTTCTCGCCGCGGTGTTTTTGTGATATACACCTTTGGTAGCCGCCTTTTCGATCGCTGATGTTGCAGCGAGCAGAGCAGCGCTTGCAGCCGCCTTATCCTTTGCCGCAACTGCAGCCTCCACTTTCTTTACAGCCGTCTTCACGCCGGATTTGATCGCCTTATTGCGGGCAGCCTTGGTTCTGTTTACCAAGACACGTTTCTTAGCGGATTTAATATTAGCCAATTCCCAGACACCTCCAAAATATTTTCTATTCATCATTCCGTTATGTTAAACTCGGACACGGACGTTCTAACATAAACATGCTTCTATATTTTAGTTCATTCATTTTCCGGTGTCAATATAAAAATTGAATATTTTGGGCAAATCTGTGAAAAATACTTCTCAAAAAGAGATTGAAGAAAATCTGAATAACTGCGAGGAGGTTTTTATGCTGGGAGATTTTAATGTGCGCACGGATCTGGCGTTGGAAACCCGGGAGAGCTTTGAGGAGGACGATGTGGAGCTTCGCGGCGTGCGCATCGAGGAAACGGCGGACGAGGAAAAGGAAATTTATACGACCATCGTGCGTATTGAGACGGAAAACGGCGCAAGGGCCATGGGGAAACCGGTGGGCACGTACATTACGCTGGAGGCGCCGAATATGTCTTCGGAGGATGAAGACTATCACCGGGAAATCTCGGCGGAGCTGGCGAAGCATCTGAGAGCGATTCTGGGCGATAAGGAGCAGACCGTGCTGGTGGTGGGGCTGGGCAACCGGGAGGTTACGCCGGACGCTCTGGGGCCGAATGTGGTAAACAATCTGAAAATTACACGGCACATTGCGAAGGAATACGGAAGGTCCTCTTTAGAAAATCAAAAGAAGCTGGTGAGCGCAATTGTCCCGGGAGTGATGGCCCAGACGGGAATGGAGACGCTGGAGATTATACGCGGGGTGGTGAGGGATACGCATCCACAGTTAGTGATCGTGGTGGACGCTCTGGCGGCCAGAAGTACCAGGCGCCTGAACCGTACGATTCAGATCACAGATACGGGCATTAATCCCGGCTCCGGAGTGGGAAATCACAGAAACAGCATCAATCAGGAAAAGCTGGGCGTACCGGTGATTGCCATTGGGGTGCCTACGGTGGTGGACGCGGCTACAATTGTCAGCGATACGGTGGAGCAGCTTGCAGACACAAAGGAACATCGCCAGGCGATCAGAGAAAAAATTTCTCCGCACTTAAATACGATGTTTGTCACGCCAAAGGATATTGATGAGACCGTCAAGAGGGTGAGCTACACAATATCCGAGGGCCTGAACATGGCGTTGTCATAAACGGCGCTTTAGTTTCATAAGATATACCAAAGGAAAAGGTGGACAAGATGAAATTACTGGATAAAGTGGTTCAGGCAGTTCTGACCTGCTGTATTGTGGCTCTGGCATGTTATATCCTTATACAGAGCGTAGCGATTGCGGGAGAAAACGGATTGTTCCGGGATTCGCCGGTGCTGTCGGCGATCTACAGAAGAATAGAAAAGTGGACGGCGGGTACTTATATACCCGTCATTTCCTATGCAGAGCAGGAGACGGAAACGAAAAATTTTCTGGAGGAGGCGGCGAAGCGGACGTTTCCTGTTTACGGCTATGCCGCCCTGCAGGATGAGAAGGACACCGCCATTGAAAGCGGCAGCGAGTATGAAATGATTGTGCGCGCCCAGGCGCAGGCAGAGGAAAATATGAAGCCTAAAGAGACACAGGACTACGTTTTGCCGGAAACGTCGGATGATGCGGATATACAGGAGAACCTTATGGACTTTCAGTATCTGCTGAATCACTATTTTTCCATGGATGTGACGACTGCGATTGATGAGGAAAGGCTTGACGGAAAGAAGCTTCTGGCGGTGGACTGCAGAATGGAAAAGAGGTCGGATGCGCCGCAGATTCTGATTTACCACACCCACTCCCAGGAGGGCTTTGTGGATTCGGTGGAGGGAGACGCCTCCACAACAATCGTGGGCGTGGGCGATTATCTGACGGAGATACTGAGGGATGTGTACGGATATAACGTGATCCATGAGACGGGGGTATTTGACCTGGTAGACGGGGTGCTGGACCGAAGCCTGGCCTACGACTTTTCGGAGGAGGCGGTAACTTCCATATTAGAACAGTATCCGACCATTGAGGTGGTGATCGACCTGCACCGGGACGGCGTGGACGGAGTAAAGTTTGTGACAGAGTATAATGGAAAGCCGGCGGCAAAACTGATGTATATTGCGGGAATGAGCCGTACAGCGGATAATGTGGATATCCCTTATCTGCCGAATCCTTACATAGAAGACAATCTGGCTTTTGCCCTGCAGCTTCAATTGAAAGCGCAGGAGACATATCCTGACCTCATGCGCAATATCTATCTGATGGCGTACCGCTTTAATCTGCACCTGCGCCCGAAAAGCCTGCTTTTGGAGGCGGGAACCCAGCTCAACACACTGCAGGAGGAAAAAAATGCAATGGAAGCCTTTGCCGCTATACTGGACAAAGTCTTAAGCGGACGGTAGACAAAACCAGCTCCCGTATGCTATATTATGGTGAAAGGAGCATTATATATGACGGATCAGAGTAAAATCAGAAATTTTTGTATTATCGCACATATAGATCATGGAAAGTCAACGCTGGCGGACCGTATCATTGAAATGACGGGGCTTCTCACCAGCCGCGAAATGCAGGCGCAGGTTCTTGACAATATGGAACTGGAACGGGAGCGCGGAATCACGATCAAGGCTCAGGCTGTCCGCACCATCTACCGGGCAAAAGATGGGGAAGAATACATGTTCAATTTGATCGATACGCCGGGCCATGTGGATTTTAATTACGAGGTATCCCGAAGTCTGGCTGCCTGCGACGGGGCGGTTCTTGTGGTGGACGCCGCCCAGGGAATCGAGGCGCAGACGCTGGCAAACGTATACCTGGCGCTGGATCACGACCTGGACGTTATGCCGGTGATTAATAAAATAGATCTTCCCAGCGCCGACCCTGAGCGCGTCATCAACGAGATCGAGGATATTATTGGAATTGAAGCTCACGACGCGCCGCTGATCTCGGCAAAGACAGGGCTGAATGTAGAACAGGTGCTGGAGCAGATTGTAAAAAAGATCCCTGCGCCCGGGGGAGATATAGACGCGCCGCTGCAGGCGCTGATTTTTGACTCTATCTATGATTCCTATAAGGGCGTGATTGTGTTCTGCCGCCTGAAGGCGGGAAGAATTTCCAGGGGAACGCCCATCACCATGATGGCCACAGGGGCGAAAGCGGAAGTGGTGGAGGTAGGGTATTTCGGCGCTGGCCAGTTTATTCCCTGCGATGAGCTGACGGCGGGCATGGTGGGCTATGTCACAGCCAGCCTGAAAAATGTGAAGGATACCAGGGTGGGAGATACGATTACCAATTCGGAGCGTCCCTGCGCCGAACCGCTGCCCGGCTATAAAAAGGTAAACCCCATGGTTTACTGCGGAATGTATCCGGCGGATGGGGCGAAATATCCCGATCTTCGCGATGCGCTGGAAAAGCTTCAGTTAAACGACGCCTCCCTGCAGTTTGAGCCGGAGACGTCCATTGCGCTGGGGTTTGGCTTCCGCTGCGGTTTTCTTGGGCTTCTGCACCTGGAGATTATCCAGGAGCGTCTGGAGAGAGAGTACAATCTTGATCTGGTGACGACGGCGCCCAGCGTTATCTACAAAGTGCATAAGACCAACGGGGAGGTTCTTGATCTTACAAATCCTTCCAATCTGCCGGATCCCTCAGAGATTGAATATATGGAAGAACCGGTGGTCAGCGCGGAAATTATGGTGACGTCAGAGTTTATCGGCTCGATTATGCAGCTCTGCGAAGAACGCCGGGGAACGTATCTTGGCATGGAATATATGGAAGAAACCAGGGCGCTTTTAAAGTATGAGCTCCCTTTAAATGAGATCATTTATGATTTCTTTGACGCACTGAAATCCCGCTCCAGAGGCTATGCTTCCTTTGATTACGAGATGAAAGGCTACGAGCGCTCCGAGCTTGTAAAGCTGGACATTCTTGTGAACCGCGAGGAGGTGGACGCCCTGTCCTTTATTGTCCATGGCGCCACGGCTTATGAGCGGGGACGGAAGATGTGCGAAAAGCTCAAAGAGGAAATTCCAAGGCAGCTCTTTGAGATACCGATTCAGGCGGCGATTGGAAGCAAGATCATCGCCAGGGAGACGGTAAAGGCCATGCGCAAGGATGTGCTTGCCAAGTGCTACGGCGGCGATATTACCCGAAAGAAAAAGCTTCTGGAGAAACAGAAGGAAGGCAAAAAGCGCATGCGTCAGGTAGGCAATGTAGAAATTCCTCAGAAGGCTTTTATGAGCGTGCTGAAGCTGGACGAAAATTGAGAGAGCGCAGGGCGGTATCGGAACCGTCGGGGGAAATTATGCGTGAACTGGAACTTTATATTCATATCCCTTTCTGTGTCAGGAAATGTGCATACTGCGATTTCCTGTCCTTTGGGGCGGATAGTGAGACAAAAAGCAAATATGTGGATCAGCTGATCCTGGAGATAAAAGACTGGCAGGACGCCGAAGCGTATTCGGTGTCCACAGTCTTTTTCGGTGGAGGAACGCCTTCGATTCTTCCGCCCGGCGATATCCTTCGGATTATGGAAGCCCTTAAAAAGCGTTTTT
The DNA here is from genome assembly GCA_030524785.1 of Eubacteriales bacterium. Taxonomy (GTDB): domain Bacteria; phylum Bacillota; class Clostridia; order Lachnospirales; family Lachnospiraceae; genus Marvinbryantia. Next base: position 4,647 of record JAUNFZ010000022.1, on the reverse strand, counting down.
CTTTTGCAGAGAAGCCGGAGATCACGATTGAGTGCAATCCCGGCACCCTTGACGGGAAAAAGCTTCAGGCGTACCGCACGTGCGGAATCAACCGGCTGAGCATTGGACTGCAGTCGGCCAGCCAGCGGGAATTGTCGTGCCTTGGAAGAATCCACACCTGGGAGGATTTTCTGGAGGGCTTTTTTGGGGCCAGAGAGGCCGGATTTGAAAATATCAATGTGGATTTAATGTCGGGGCTTCCCGGGCAGAGTTGTGCCTCCTGGGAGGATACGCTGGGCAGAGTGACTGCCCTGGCGCCGGAGCATATTTCCGCCTATGGCCTTATGATCGAGGAGGGAACGCCGTTTTATGAGCGCTACGGGGAGGATGCAAAAAGGCAAAAGCAGGGCCAGGAAGGAGGCGCCCTGCCCTCAGAGGAGGAAGAACGCCGCATGTATCACAGGACAAAAAAGCTTCTGGGAGACGCCGGCTACCGGCGCTATGAGATTTCAAATTATGCGCTTCCGGGCCGGGAATGTCGTCATAACTGCGGCTACTGGGAACGGAAGGAATATAAGGGCTTTGGTCTGGGAGCCGCTTCTATGACAGAAAATATGCGGTACGCCAACACGGCCGACCTGGCGTCCTATCTTGCCGGCAAACGGGAGGAGGGCCTTCGGCAGAAGCTTTCCGTAGAAGAACAGATAGAGGAGACCATGTTCTTAGGACTTCGGATGAGCCGGGGAATCAGCCGCAGAGAATTTTTGCAGAAGTTTGGGAGAACGATAGAGAGCGTATACGAAAAGACGCTTTGGCAGCTTGTGGAGCAGGGACTCATTATGGAATCGGAGGGGGATCAGTCATGCGGCACCCGGGAGGACGGCCGGATATCTCTTACAGAGCGGGGCATAGATATCAGCAATTATGTGCTGTCCCAGTTTTTGCTGTAAAGAATTTTTTGGAGAAAGTTTACAAAAATATTAATTTCTCAAGGAAATATATTGCAAAAAACGAGGAAGTGTAGTATACTCTTACTGAAATATGTAACAAAGATTTAACAAAATGTGGTGGGTACTTGTCGAAAAAACACTACATATAGGGAAAAGGGGAAACATATGAGAGGTAAGGGACGTCTGTCGATGCTGCTGGCAATGCTTTTGCTGGTGCTGATTCTTCCGGTAACTGCGAGTGCGGCAACTACAACATATAAACTGACGAGTGTGGCGAAACCGACAACTGTTAAGGTGGGCTCCAGCTTTACCCTGAAAGGGAAGATTACCTGCAGCAAGAAGCTGAAAGAGGTGCGGGTAACGATTTATAATTCCACGGGGAAAAAATGTCTTCAGAGATATACGGCAAGGCCAAACTCCAAAACGTATAATCTGACGTACGCGGATCCTTACATTCTGTTTAACAAACTGAGTGTGGGAAAGTATTATATGCGCATACTTTGTATTCCTGTTTCAGGCACCCAGAAGCGGGTGGTGAACAAGCAGTTCACAGTGGTCGGCAACGGAAAAATACAGCTTGCAAATCCAAAGCCCTCCAGCAACATTACCATCAGCAAAGGTTCCAATTATGCTTTGGGCGGCAGGATTACTTCTACTTATAAAATAAAAGGGATTACGGCGCAGATTATAAACAAGTCCACAAAGAAGGCCGTTTATTCAAAAACGTCAAAACCAAACAGTACCTCCTACACACTGACAAACAGTAAGATTGATGAGGCAATGAAGTTTAACAAGCTGGCGGCAGGTTCGTATACTCTGCAGATTAAGGTAGTGGATAGTCAGGGCACGTCGGCTGTGGTGATGAACAGAACGGTTACGGTGAAGAAGGCTTCCACGGCGTCGAGCGGCACGAATGTGTCGACAAGTTCCACAGGCGGAGCGACAAATTCGGGTACCTACCTGAATGTTTCCGGCACGGTGACGACGCCGAAAAACTTTGCGGCAAGAACCACAAGGCCCGCGGCAAGCAACAAATATTATTATAATAAGACATACAATATTTATTACGGCTATAACAGTCTTGCGCCTACAGGCAAGGTATATTACGGAAAAAGGTACGTAATAGGAAACTGCACCTGGTATGCCTGCGGCCGGGCAATGGAGATTGTGGCAAGAGCCGGAGGAAGTATCTCCAAGGTACAGGCTATTTTTGGCGGCGATCCGGTTGGTATCTATAAGGCGAACGTCACCAAGAAAATGTTCAAATACGGAAAGACGCCGAAGATCGGTTCTCTGGTAGTCTTTAATTACGGCTCCGACGGCGCCGCCCATATCGCGGTGGTAGAGAAGATTATTAACGGAGTGCCTTACGTATCCGAGTCCGGATATAAGGAGAGCACGACAAAACCGAATTCTGCAAAATCGAATATTGTGTTCCAGTATCAAAGCATTTACAACTGGGCAGGCGGCAGATCGGTATTAGGATATATTTATCTGGTATAAAATTTAGAAAAAAGAAAATCCCCGGCGAGAGGCCGGGGACTTTTTGTCTGCTAGGCGATCTGGTCTACAACGAAATTGTGAATTGCCTGATAACTTTGATCGGTGTAATGCAGGCCGTCTACCGTGTCAAATCCATTTTGTATAAGATAGGAGTAGGCGTCGATATAAATATCGGGAAATGCGCTTTGCATAGTAGCGTTGAATAATTCAATCATTTCATTGGTGGTATTGAAATCCTGGCTGTCCACCAGAGGATTTACCGACATTATATAAAAAGAAGTATCAGGGTATTCCTGCTCAAGAGAGCGGTACAGATCAATGTACAGGCTGATATTTTCAGGATCGTTCACGCCCAGGTTGAAAACTACCTGCCGGTCGGGATTTTCGGAGAGAACTGATCTGAGTTCGTCTGCGCCGTCCGAGGAAAACCATTCGTAGCCCTCGCCCTCTGCGCCTATGTATGTGCAGCTGTCGTTGACAGCGTCTTTCATGCCAACTGTCCGGGAATCACCGACAAACACCAGAGAATGAGCTTTTACACTGACCGCGTCCTCCTGCTCCGGGGATGTTTCCGGAGCGGGGGCGTTTTCTTCATCCTGAGTGTCAAGATGGAGTACCTGCATTACCTGCTGCTTCAGCGGGTTGGAATCGTCTGCGATGTAGATTGTCATATAACCTGCCAGACCAAGCAGAAAAATGATGGCAATTACCGCAAACAGAATCGTAAGATAATTTCGTATCTTCATTGCGGGTTCCTTTCGTATGAAATTTTCTCGGGTAAAATGTTGCTTCACCCTTTGTATAAAGTATGACATCAGTTTACCATATTTCCCCAAAAAGTCAAATAAAAGTGGTCGGGCCGCTTCGACAAAAAGGAATAAAAAATGAATGTTGAAAATTAATATGAAAATTTTTTAAAAAGCTATTGACAATTCAAAGAGTGAGTGATATCTTTAGAACGTAGATGTTAGCACTCGATTACAGAGAGTGCTAACAAATCAAATACCTACATGTGTTTATGAAGTATTTGATTCTCACGGGAGTCAAAGGAGGAGAGGCAGGATGCAGTTGGATGGACGTAAATGGAAAATCTTTTATGCCATTATTAAGACATACCTGGAGACCGGTGAACCGGTAGGTTCCAGAACGATTTCCAAATACGCAGACCTGAATCTCAGCTCCGCCACGATCCGAAACGAGATGGCGGATTTGGAGGAAATGGGGCTGATTATACAGCCGCACACCTCGGCAGGAAGGATTCCTTCTGATAAAGGCTACCGCCTGTATGTAGACTATTTAATGGAACAAAAGCAGCAGGAGGTAAAGGAACAGCAGGAACTGCTGATTCAGAAGCAGGATAAGATGGAGTCACTGCTCAAACAGGTGGTTCGGGTTCTGGCAAACAGCACGAATTATGCCACGATGATTTCTGCGCCCCGTTATCATACCACGAAGCTGAAATTTATTCAGCTTTCCATTATTGACGAAGATCAGCTTCTGGCGATTATCGTTACTGAGGGAAATCTGGTAAAGAACAGGATGCTGAATTTCCATCATGGATTGAACAGCGAGATGATTTTAAAACTGAATATACTGCTGAATACAAGCCTTACAGGATTGGCGATCGAGCAGATCAATCTCAGCCTGATTACGAAGCTGAAAGAGCAGGCGGGAATCCACAGCGAGGTGATCAGCAAAGTGCTGGACGCTGTGGCGGACGCCATTCAGATGAATGAGGATATGGAGATTTACACCAGCGGTGCAACGAATATTTTCAAATATCCAGAGCTGAGCGACAGCGAGCGTGCCAGTGAACTGATCAGTGCCTTTGAGGAGAAAAAGGAATTGGCGGCGCTGATCAATGAATCTCTGGATTCGGAGAACAGCACGGGGATTCAGGTGTACATCGGTAATGAAACGCCGGTGCAGACAATGCGGGACTGCAGCGTGGTGACGGCCACCTATGAACTGGGAGCCGGTATTCAGGGAACTGTGGGAATTATCGGTCCCAAGCGTATGGATTATGAAAAGGTAGTGGATTCTTTAAAAACATTAAAATCTCAGCTGGATACTATTTTTGACAGGGAATAACACCATTAGAGACATAAATCAGAAAATTAAAATAGAGACGAAAGGCAGGCGAGCGTATTGACGGAAGAAAACATGGAGAAACATCTGGACGGGACAGAGGAAGCTCCTGAAACAGAGAAGGCTT
>JAUNFZ010000096.1 GCA_030524785.1 Eubacteriales bacterium | reverse complement strand
ACCTTGGGCATGTCGCTTCACTTTGGAACCCAACATGCCTCCGGCATGTCGCACGGACCGGGAGCCAATGCACCTTCGGCTTGTCGCCTGATTCTGGAAACCAACATGCCTTCGGCATGTCGCCTGGTCCCGATACCTTCGGTATCGGGACATGTCCCGTACCAGCAGCAGGCAGGTTTCCTGACTTATAAATCAACGTGCAAAAATGCCTTCCCAGTTTCCCAGTGACTGTGCCGACGCACATATTCTGCACTCCTTAATTACAGTGACGAGATCGTGCAGGATTTTCACCTGCTTCTCTTTTAACAGCTGCCTGAGCACTGGCAGCCGCACCTGCTGCTTATTATTCAATTATTTACATGATAGCACCCTTTATCAAAAAGTACAAGTAAAAATTCTTGTGCCTCAGACGGGCTTAAATGGGTAAAAATCTTGTATCTCAAACGGACCTCAACGGAGTTTTACCGTCATTTAGTCTCCCTGCCCCGTTGTTATAAGGGCATGTATTTGTCCAGGTATTCCTCTATCGCCTCCATCCATTGTTTTTGGACGGCATTATCATTTTGCAGACCATGGCCGGAATGGGAACATACAAAGTACTGATGATCTATACCGTTTTCTTCCAGCGCCGTTTTCAGACGAAGGGATGCCTTAAAAGGCTGAACACGATCGTGTGCGCCGTAAGCGGCCACTGTCGGAGGAGCGTCTGGCGTAATCCATGCAGCCGCTGAAATTGGCTTCATTTTTTCAATGTAGGCGCCGCTTTTTATCTCCTCAGCGGTAAGTTTCTCTCCAAGCATAGCGCCAAACAGTTCAGCTGCCGCCTGACGGCTTTCTTCGCTGTCAGCGTCCAGGCCATAATTATCCCAATCCTCTGTGTAAAAACAGGAAGGACCGACTGCGCCAAAGGTCAAAACAACAGGAACCGGAGCTTCATCTGCATCACGGTAAGCGTAAAGCATAGCCAGCGTATGGCCTGCGGAGCCTCCCGCTATCGCCATTTTATCAATACGATAGCCATCTTTTTCTGCCTCTTTTATCACTTTGGGAATCGCCGCCTTAATCTCGTTTGACTGGCTTAACACACTGGCATTGTTTGTCTCGGTGCGAAGCGTATAATTTATGCCGCAGGCTACATATCTCTTGCTGCACAGCCATGAAAGTATGTCTTTATCACCCGCCTTGTCGCCAGATGTAAAGCCGCCCGCATGCAGATAAACAACAAGTCCGTAACATTCTTTTGTATCGTCTTTTGGAAGGTAAAGATCAAATTTATTTGCTTCGCCGTCTCCATAGGAAAGATCGGTTTTCAGCGTCCCTGTTTCATCCTTCTGCGCCGCGCGATAATCCTTTGTCCAGGAGGGAACAATCGCAAATTTTGATACCACGCCGCCGGCAAACGCCGCAAAGAAAACCAAAATTTTAACCCCAAGCGGCACGGCTTTCGCCCTCTTTTTTCTGTTTCTTCTGATCATAAAAAGTTTCCTCCAAACATTGTTCCGCCAAGCAGCAAATTCATAGCCGCCCGGACTGCGAGTCTTCCAAGAACAAACGCCACTACGGCAATAACGCTCAAAATAATCCATCTTTTTTGTGTAAGTTTCATTTTCTTATCCGCTCCTTTTCTTGACATTCCAGGCAGAATACTCCATAATAGCAATGATACAATTGTCTCGCCGATTCAATTGTATTTGCACACGCAGCTTCTGTCAACAGGAGGAAAGAAATTGAGACAAATACCTAAAAATGTATCACCGATGAGCAACAGGGAACGCAACGCCTATGTGATAAGGCATTTGACAGACGCAAGTCTCACACTGCTTCGCGAAAAACCTCTAAGCGAAATTTCCGTCAGTGAACTCTGCGATACCGCAGGAGTAGGCAGAGCGTCTTTTTACCGCAATTTTGAAAATAAAGAAGATATTTTAAAGGCATATATCAATCAGCTGTTTTCCGAATGGATAAGTGAATATGAGCAAAACAGCGAAAGGCCGCTGAGCGATTTGATTCAGTCGCTGTTTGCCCATTTTGAAAGGCACCGGGACGTTTACAGCCTGCTGCAGGAGAGAAATCTTATTTTTCTGTTAAAGGATGTATTGATCGGGATTTTGGGGCCGAAGCCGGAGCATACCGCAATAGAGGCATATTCCAGAGCCTATGTCGCTTACACGCTGTACGGATGGATCGAAGTGTGGTTTCAGCGGGGAATGAAAGAATCTGCCCAAGAAATTGCCGGGCTTTTCAGGATGCAGCAGCTGTGACAAGGAGGATCTTATGAAACGTACCGATATTGTACCTCTGAAAGAAAAGCGTCTGCATGGCACAGACACTTTTCCCTGTGCCTACTATCAGACAGACGATTCTTTCTTTTTTGCAGATATGCCCTTTCAGGTAAAGCATCACTGGCACGAGGAGCTGGAAATTGTTTATTTTCAGCACGGCTCCTTTCACGCGGAGATTAACATGCAGAAATACGATGTCTGCGGCGAGTGTTTCTTTTTCGTGGGAAGCGGCGACCTGCACTATATTTATGCCAATGGAAATTTTGCCGAAAAAGCTCTCGTCTTTTCTCCTTCCATGCTCTTTTTTCAGGAAAATGATCCGGTGCAAAGCAGCCTCATCCGTCCTCTTTTTGCCAGAGAACTGTCCTTTTTGCACATTTTGACAGAGGATTCCCCCTGCTTTTCTCTGGTAAAGGCCAATTTTCTTGCGATTGCAAAAATATTTGTTCCAGAAAACGCCTCCGGCTCTAATCCTCAGGAGCAATATGCTTTAAGTGATCCCATAAGTTATGCCCGTGTAAAAGCCGCGCTTTTGAATATTCTGGCGGATCTCGCACAGTACGGCCTTCTCTCCGCCTCCGTTTCTTCCGGGGACCGGCGTATCGACGCAATAAAATCTTCTCTTTCATATATGAAAGAACATCTCGAAGAAAAGATTTATGTGAGAGATCTCTCCGGCCTGGCAAATATGAACGAGCAGTATTTCTGCCGCTTTTTTAAAAAGATGATCGGCAAGTCACCCATGGAATATCTTGGGGAGCTGCGCATCCGGCATGCCTGCACGCTTTTAAAAGAAACCAATCATTCTGTTATGGATATCTGCCTGGAAAGCGGGTTTAACAATCTTGGAAATTTCCTTCGGACCTTTAAGAAGATCTGTGGCTGTACGCCCCTTCAGTACCGCAAAAAATCCGGAGTTCTATAGAGCGCTTCCGTTTTTATAAAAGTCAGAATTTCGTATTTTTTAGTCATATTTTCAGAGGAAATCTTTTGTATAAGAAATTATAATATATTTCAAACAGCCGGTTATGGAGAAAACATACAGTCTGGAAGTATGCTTTGAAGATACACCGGCGCAGGAGATGGAGGACATATCATGCAGAAAAAATGGTGGCACGGAAAAGTCGCATATCAGATTTATCCAAAGAGCTTTTATGATACAAACGGAGACGGTATCGGAGATCTGAGGGGAATTATCGAAAAACTGGATTACCTGAAAGACCTGGGGGTGGATATCGTATGGATTTCTCCATGTTACTGCTCCCCGCTGGCAGATCAGGGATACGATATTTCTGACTACTACAAAATTGACCCGCGCTTTGGCACCATGGAGGACATGGACGAGCTGATCAAAGAAGCCAAAAAGCGCGATATGTATATTGTGCTGGATCTGGTAGTCAATCACTGTTCCGATGAACATGAATGGTTCCGGAAAGCCCTCGCAGACCCGGAGGGCCCCTACGGCAAATATTTTTATATTGAGGAGTGTAAGGATGGAACGCTTCCCTGCAACTGGCGCTCCTACTTCGGGGGACCCGTATGGGAACAGATTCCCGGAACGGATAAATACTATCTCCATGTGTTCCACAAAAAGCAACCTGACCTCAACTGGGAAAATCCCGAAGTACGCCGGGAAATTTATAAAATGATCAACTGGTGGCTGGATAAAGGCATCGCCGGCTTCCGCATCGACGCCATTATTAACATAAAAAAGGCATTGCCCTTTCATGATTATCCTTCCGACAGAGACGATGGCTTAAGTCCAATTCATCTGATGCTGCAGGAGGCTGAAGGCGTACTCGATTTTCTTCACGAAATGGCAGACCATACCTTTAAGCCCCACAATGCTTTCTCTGTGGGCGAAGTATTCAACGAAAAGCCTGAAGAACTGCCGGAATTTATTGGAGATGACGGCTGTTTTTCCACAATGTTCGACTTCAATGAGACGATTTTCGGCAGCAGTCCAAGGGGCTGGTATGACAGCACTCCGATTACCCCCGACGATTATAAGCGCTGCTGTTTCGAAAGTCAGCGCAAAGTTGAGGACGTTGGATTTTTGTCCAACATCATTGAAAACCATGACGAACCCCGGGGCGTCAGCCGCTATATTCCCGAAGGCGACTGCAATGATTACAGCAAAAAGATGCTGGGAACCATCTCTTTTATGCTGAAAGGGCTTCCCTTCCTCTATCAGGGGCAGGAAATCGGCATGGAAAACATAACGTTCCAGTCCATTGACGAGGTAGACGATGTCAGCACGCTGGATGAATATCAGGTAGCGTTAAAGGCGGGATTGACTCCAAAGGAAGCGTTAAAGGCAGTAAACCGTCTGAGCCGCGACAACGCACGCACCCCGTTTCAGTGGAGCGCCGAAAAGAACGCAGGCTTTACCAGCGGAACTCCCTGGCTGCGTGTGAATCCCAACTATACTGAAATCAACGCCGCCGGGGAAACCGCACGCGAAAATTCTGTTTTAAATTACTATAAAAAGCTGACTGCGCTGCGCAAAGACCCCGCCTATGCAGACACAATCGTCTATGGCAGACTGATTCCATTTCTGGAAGACCGCCATAACCTGATGGCCTTTTTCCGCAAAGGTGAAAACCAGACGCTTCTGGTACTTGCAAACTATCAGAGTGAACCGCAGCATGTGACGCTTGAAACGCCCTGCAGAAAAATTCTTCTCAACAATTATGAGGATGCCGGGATAAAGGACAAAGAAATAGTGCTGAAGGGATACCAGGCACTGGTACTGGAAATGTAAAGTAAAGAAAGATCAGGCGAGCTTTACACGCTTCGCACCGACTGCGCCTCGACCAGCTCGCCCTCAAATATGATATGCTTATTTTTACTTTTTTTGCGTATTAAATCAAACAGTGTCCGAATCGTTGCCTGAGCAATTTCCTCTGCAGGCTGACGCAGCGTCGTAATCGCCGGGTTGTAAAACTGTGCCAGATCCAGGCCGTCAAATCCAACGACAGAGCAATCTCCCGGCACGGTTTTTCCGGCATCGAAAAGCGCTTTGCAGGCGCCCACTGCCATACGGTCTGAAATCGCATAGACTGCCGTATATTCTCTGTTTTCCTCCATCAGTTCCCGCATCATGGCGTACCCGCCCTCCATCGTGTAGGCTTCCAGGTCGCCATGCCTGTACCTGATAAGCTTTGGATCTACCGCAAGGCCATGCTCCCGCAGAGCCCGGCAGTATCCCTCCACCCGGAGTTTTCCAATACTCTCATCATCCTCGCCGGCGGCAAGGATGGCAATTCTTTTGTGCCCTCTGCTAATCAGATACTCCACCACTTTCTGGCTTTCCTTCATATCGTCCACCGACACAGAGGCATACTTCATTTTATTGGCGTCCTCCAGAAGGCCGATTGTGCTCAGCACAAAGGGGACAGAGATTTGCTTCAGCTTGGCTTCAGAATGAGAAAAATATCCGCCAAGAAAGACAATCCCACGAAGACGTTTTTCCTTTTCCAGCTCTATCGCCACGTCCACTTCGTCCTGGCGGTCCTCCACATGCTGCAGAACCAGAGAATATTTTTCTTTCTGAATTTCTTCCTCAAACACTTTTATCATATGCGAAAAAAGAGGGTTGCTGATACCCTTCACCAAAACCGCAATCGTTCTGGCGTCGGTGCGTTTAAGATTTCTTGCGCTGTTGTTTGGGATATAGTTGTATTCCTGAATGGCTCTCATTACCATATCCTTCGTTTCCTGATTAATGTCAGGATGATTATTCATCGCCCGGGATACCGTACTGACGCCTACCCCGCAAATCCGCGCAATATCTTTGATCGTAACGCTTTCCACAGCCTTCCCTCCTTTCGCACCATAGCCGCCCGCACCGGCTGTCTGCA
>JAUNFZ010000021.1:32417-39162 GCA_030524785.1 Eubacteriales bacterium | reverse complement strand
ACGATACTTCACCGCTCAGAATATTTACCTCGCCGCTGCTGCAGTTCAGAGACGATACTTCACCGCTCAGAATATTTACCTCGCCGCTGTCATAGCAACGCAGTCCCTTCACGCTACTTCTCGTAATACTTACCGTGCCGCTGTCAGTACAAGACAGAATACCCAAGACGCTGCTGCCCGTAATACTTACTGTGCCGCTGCCAGAACAAGACAGAATAGACTCCACGCTGCCGCTCGTAATCTCTACCTTGCCGTTGTCATAGCAAAGCAGATTATCCACGCTACCGCCCGAAATGCTTACTGTGCCGCTGCCAGAACAAGACAGACTACCCACGCTACTGCCCGAAATGCTTACTGTGCCGCCGCTTACATCTAGCCCCTCACCTGTTAAATTGTGTATATCAATGGTACCACCATGAATTCGTAGGTTCCCCGCAGAGAAACCCTTTCCATCCAAAGTAAGTGTTTTGCTGCTACCTATGGTAATATGATCTGTATTATTATCCAACAGCTCAATCGTCGCCCCGTCTTCTGCCGCGTCAAAGGCCTTCTCCAGCGTTGCATACATACTTGTTGTTCCGTTATGTGTTACCCGGGCAACGCCTTTTTGGAAGACTGCGGTAAGCTCAGTATCTTCCTGAATGTTAAACTCATAGGTGGATTTGTCGCTGACAGTCCCACCGTTTTTATCCTTCCATCCCACAAAGCAGTATCCTTCCTCTGCTGTGGCCGTCACTGTCACCTGTTTGCCATTTAAATAATAACCATCTTTTCCTTCCCCATCCTCAACTGTATAATCATAGTCTGTATTGATATAGGCTTTACCTCCCTCTGACGCCTCAACCGAAAGCTTTACTCCATCCTCCACCGTTACTGTACAGGATGCGTTGAGGGTGCTGGTTACTCCGGGAGAATCCATTTTCTGTACAGAGGCCGTGATTGTAGCTTCTCCGGTGCTTACCGCCGTGATCTTCCCGGAGGTGTCCACCTCTACTACATTTGTATCACTGCTTTCCCATTTGATCGGTGGAGTTGCAGAAACACGGCTGTATTCTGTATGAACATTTGCCGACAGTGTTTTTGTGTCCCAGCGGATCATGGAAACCGCCGTATCGTTAAGCCATATATCTATCGCATAATAATTAACTGTACCGCCATCTCCCTCCAAACTATCTATCCTACCGCCGGCCACATTTACCTCGCCGCCGCTGCAGCCCAGGTCAGTCACTGTGCCGTCCAAAATATTTACTATGCCCCCATTGATTCTCAGATGCCCCACGGAGCCATTCCAAATGTTTACCGTGCCGCCGTAGCAGTTCAGGTAAGACACTATGCCGTTATAAACATTTACTATGCCGCCATCACAAGTCAGATGTATGATGTCACTCCAAACATTGACTGTGCCGCCGGCCACATGAAATGTCTTACCCTCACCCGCTAAATTTTGTATGTCAATGGTACCGCCTTCAATACCTATGTTCCCCACAGAGCAGTTATTTCCATCCAAAGTAAATGTTCCGCTATATATCGTGATGTTCTCCGTAGTACTCTGCAGCAGTTTAATCGTCGCCCCATCCGGTGCAGAATCAATCGCCGCCTGCAGACTGCTTGCATAGGAGCGGGATCCATCTGCCGATATTATTTCTGCAACATCTCCTACCCGCAGTGTTTTTGCTTTCTTCTCTGCGGTCTGCATCAAAAACCCTTCCAGCCGGGTGGTGTCCAAAAGCGCCCTTTCTTCCTCCGTAAGCCCCTCCAGCATACTCCGGATCTCCTGGACTTTTGCATACACCGCTTCTTTTTCCTCCGCGCTCAGGCTCTCCATTTCCTCCGCCCCGGGCAGGCTGTAAATCAGTTCCTGGATCTCCTCCAGGGTGGGGTTTATGCCCTCGCTCTGCGCACTGCTCTCCTCCGTCGCTGTTTCTTCTGTTTCTTCCTCTATCCCTTCTGTTTCCCCGCTTGCTTCCGTCTCCTCTGTTTTGTTTGTCTTCTCTGTTTCTTCAGACTCCTCCCCGGGTACTTCCTCCGAGGGCGGCTCCTGGAAATCTGCCTCAGGCTCTGAACTCTCTGGGGTTTCTTCTTCTGATTCCACGGAAACCTCCACCGTCACAGGCTCTGTTTCGAACTGTTCTTCACTCTCCCAATCAGACTGTCCTTCTGCGCTTTCCAAGGTCTCCATGATTTCCGGGGTTTCAGAAAAAGCGGCTGTCCCTTTTCCCGTACAGTTCGCCGGATCATTTATACATACCATGCAGGTTTCATCCGTCCCCGCCTCGGGGCAGTACTGTGTACAACTGCAGGCCATCTGGCTTTCGCCCTCTGCTGAAAAACTGCCTGCCGGCAGCAGGGAAAGGCACAGGCTGACGCTTAAAATCCAGGGTAAGAGTCTTCGTTTCATAAGTTTTATTCCTCCGTTCTATGGCTGACAACACAAAAAGCGCCGCAGGATATCTCCCGCGACGCCAATCTTTTTAAAAAAGGACAGACTTATCCCTGCTTACTTGCTTACTTGCTTGCTTGCTTGCTTGCTTGCTTAAGAATAATTTCCCGCATAGTCTCTGTCAAGTCCCTTCCACGCATTTTCTACTGCTTTTATTATACTATCGGAAATGAAATTTCTCAATATATTTCTGCTTGAGTTTCCGCACGAAGTCTTATTCTTTTCTATTCTTTTTACGCCTGCTCTGCTGCATGGTTCTCCCAGCTATCCACCGTTCCTGCGCCGGATACATCCGCTGTTTCACTGTAGCTGTCTACTGTGATTGTGTAAGCGCTGTCGCCCTCTGCGTAGACAGTACCGTCTGTTCCCTGTATCGTAACCGCAGCTCCGGTATCGTCCGTAATCGTCCCCGCAGCATACAGATCACTCACACGGCTGTCTCCCGTAACTATCCAGGAGGAATCTTCGCTGATCACGACATTGCAGCAGCCGTCTCCGCCTTCGCCCGCCCAGGTGTCATCCTGGCGAACCGCTCCGGTAAGAGTGCTACCCTCTGTCATGTAGAAATTCAGCCGGCTGATGCTGTCCCAGATCACGTCGCCCTGCATTGTCTGGCTGATTCCCGTAAACAGGCAGTCTGCGCCGTTATCACCGGCCTTTCCCCAGCCCCGTGCATTATTGTTTCCGGTACACTGAAGGAAAAATTCACTGTCATCGGCATGCTCGATTTCTACGTTCTCAAGTGTCAATGTGGACTCTGTATTTGTGGTATAAAAAATCCCGCCGTTTCCGGAAGTCAACTTGCCGCCTGACATCTGGAATGTTCCGTTTCCTACCTCAGAGTCTCCCGACATGCTCTGATAGACAATCACCGTCCATGTATTGTCATTCTGTTCGTCGTCTGTCATATTTCCGGACAAATTGCAATCGTACAGGCGGAGGGTGTTCAGGCCCTCGATGCAGACTGCCTCAGAGCCGGTGGCCGTAAGTTCCGCATTATTAATGGAAATATCCGCAGTGCAGTACACTGCCGGAGAGCCAAACCCATTAGAAGTATAGGAACCGCCGTCAACGACCATAATGCCGCCGCCCCGGTCGCTCCGGATTGCCGCCGCAGAGCCCCCGTTTGTCACTGCTGTAACATCCCAAGCATAGAGCGTTCCTCCGCCCGCCGCATGGATTCCTCCCGACGTGTCCTGCTGAGTCTCAATCTCGCAGTTCTCCACATAAGCAACGCCGTCGCCATAGGCGAAGACACCGGCGCCGCCGGCGGCATCCGTCGTAATTTTGCTGTTCTTTATCACCGCTGTACCGTCCGTAGTCAGAATTGCTGCGCCGACGCCATAAAAGCTGGAGCTATCGCCGCCCGTACTCTCCGTGGAAGTGCGGCTGACCGTGACGTCCTCCAGTTCAACCTTCGCCCCGTCTGTCACATGTACCGCATTTTCATCTTTTCCCGTAGATTCTATAGTCTCCCCGGAAATCTGGGCGTCCTCGCTGTAAGTATTCACCGCGTCATAGCTGTCAACGCCCTGCTGTCCCATACCGCCCGGGCCGCCCTGTCCTCCGGGACCGCCTTCCCCGCCGGACATTCCTTCGCCATCCGGTTTTTCCGGAGGCTGCTCTCCGTCCGGCATTTGCTCTCCATCCGGCTTTTCCGGGGGCTGCTCTCCGTCCGGCATCTGCTCGCCATCCGGTTTTTCCGGGGGCTGTTCCCCGTCCGGTGTCTGTCCCTCCTGTTCCTCCAAAGCCTGCTCTGTGATTTCTGTGCTGCTCTCTGTCTTCGCAGATTCTGCCGATACCATGTATGCGTTTACAGGTGCAATCGCCAAAACCAATCCCATAACTGCCGCAAGATATCTTCGTTTCATAAATTATCCTCCATTTCTTTCTCCGCCGCCGGCACTGTGTTGCCGGTGAATTTACAGGTATTATACAGCGGGAATTTGTCCTGTCTGTGAACGATTGGAGGATAATTTGTGTTTTAATCAGGCTTTTTTCCGTACCTCTCCCAGAACTGATTCACGATACGCGCTTCATTTCCATACTCCAGCATCAAATGACGCATATTGCACCTGGCACATTCAAGAGGAGAAAGGTCTTCCGGAAGACCGGTGCGTACCAGTTTTCCGTCTTTTACGGCCACACCCGCATAAAGGCGGATCCGATGTTCCCGCCCATCCGGCGTCTGTCTCATATAATTGACAATCACTATATCGATCGGTTTTTCGGCTATGCCGTGCTCAAGAACCGGATAGTTCTGCCAATAATTTCCTGCAATCCATCGGCAGGCAGGATCGCGTTCCTCCACTTTCTCCAGATCGATTCCCAAAAGCCGGACATCAATCCCATTGCTGAACACTGGGTCATCACTGACCATTTTCATATTCATAAGGCCATATCCAAAATCTTCAATGGCTCCGTCTGTGTACTGAAAATAATGAGAGCCCGGGCACCATAGCTTATACGCCAGAGCGCCGGTTTTTCCAAACTCTCTGTTGAAAAAATCCATTTTTTCATTGGTCTGTCCCGGTTTTTCAATTCTGACTGCCGAGTAAGTCACTCCATCCGGCAGCACACAGTAACCGTTTTCTACTTTGCAATTTCCCGCCTGGTTCATATGCGCGCCGTAGTCTTCCAGCGAAAACGCATCCCTTACGTCCATGGGCGGCCCTTCTATCACGGCCCGCTGTTCCGGGGAGATCGCTTCTTCCTGGTCGTACATATCCGAGTATGGTACGAGGCGTTCTTCTTTGGTCAAATATTGGCTAAGATTTCTTATTTCCTCAAAGCCAAGTTCTCCAAACCGCTTGTGAGGACTGCTGGCTCTTGGTATCAGAGTTACTATATCTTTTCTGAATTCTATTCCCATATCTTGCTTCTCCTTTCCCGCCGCAAGTGCTGCTATGTACATCTTCCGTTTTTTCTGCCGGCGCTATATTAATATTTCATCTGCAGTTCGTTCAAGCCCCGGAACAGGATCTTTTTCCGTCATATATTCCAGCCCCACATACCCCGTATATCCGCACTCCGCGATGGCTTTCAGCACGCCCGGATAATTGATCTCTCCCTCGGTGATTTCTCCGCGCCCGGGGTTCCCCGCGGCGTGAAAATGGCCAATCTCTTTTATATGGGCGGTGATTGTCCGAATCAGATTTCCTTCTGTGATCTGCTGGTGATAAATGTCAAACAGCAGCTTCACATTGGGGCAATCGATCCGCTCCAGCAGATCAAAGGCATCCTCCGAAAGTGCCAGATGATACCCCGGATGATCTACTAAAAGATTCAGGGGCTCTATGACAAGCGTCACATTTTCTGCCGCCGCCATCTCCCCGGCCCGTTTCATCGTTTCGATCAGAGACACACGGTGCTGCGCCCTGGTGATGCCCTTCGGAAAACTGTCAAATTCCCATCCCGCCTGCGCAATCAGCGCAGGACAACCAAGCTCCTTAGCTGCTCCAAGGCTTTCCCGGAGACCTTGCAGATAATCCTCTCTCAGCGAAGCGTCTCCTGGATTCACAAATTTTGTGCAAAAGGCCGCCGTCTGAAGCCCCGTCTCCTCCATGCACTTTTTTATCTGTCCGAGATCTTTGTCCCACCAGGACCAAAATTCTACTGCTTCATACCCTGCTTTTGCCGCTTTTCTCATAGCGTCCGCAAAGGATATTTTCTGATGCATAAATACTGCGTCTATGCAGACGGTATACTTCAATTTTTTTCCCTTCATTTGATCTCCTTAAAAGGCAGTTCCAGATACGATGCCATGTCTTTGCTTCCATAAATCTTATGAGTTCCGCCGTTATTCGCCTTTCCCAAGCGCCGGCCGCCTGCCAGCACGCTGCTCTGCTCGTTTCCAATCCGCAAAAGCAGCGTTTCCCCTGCCCGGAAGCGCAGTCCTATAGGGCGAATCGAAATATTCAGTTCCACCGGCTGGCCTTCTTCCAGATATTGCGCTTTCTCAAAGCTCTGTACCGGCAGATGCTCCCCGGATTTTTCCAAATCCATTTTTCTCATGGACGCTCTCAGACGTCCCTCCCAGGATGAGAAAGGTTCAAAATAACGGTTGTGGGGCTTGCAGTCCCAGGCAAGAAATTTTCCCTTTTCACCCTCTTTTCCAATTTCCACAAAAATATCCATATCCTCTGTTCCCTCTGCCGCAGCAAACAGACGGATATTCGGATAACCAATCAGATCGGTATCCCGCCTGAAGGTATAGCGAAACAAAAGGGCCGCCTCCTGATCCTTGCCGCTGTAGGACGCCGTGTCTTTTGCCTCCATGCTGCTGCCGGCCGCCGTCTCACTGTC
>JAUNFZ010000021.1:0-32407 GCA_030524785.1 Eubacteriales bacterium | reverse complement strand
TGTCGGTTGTCTCCTCACTGCCGGCTGTCTCCGAAAGCGTCATATCGGCACAGCTGAGATACAGCTTTTTATACTGCACATCCGCCGGCGGAAAAGCTTCTCCGGTCAGTCCCACGGCGTCTTCTCCGCCGGGGTTTAAGACCGTATACCGCACAGCGGGAGTTTCTTCCCAGCCGTTTTCTGCGCCCTTTAAGTAGCGGTCAAAAAATTTCATCAGATCCTGCTGATTTTCTTTCCGGTAAAAATCCACCCACTCTGTGGAATTGTGGATGCGGAACCATTTTTCTTTCGAAGCCAGTTCCCTGTACGCCCTGAATGTGCCCGGCGTATGGATGGGATTTGTATAGCTCGCCACAATATAAACCGGTATCTCAATGTTTTTCAGAACAGCGCGCTTATTTTCCCAGTAGCTGTTCATCACCGGATATTCCTCAGCCATAGAGGCCATATCGTCCACGTAATTATTGCTGTGCATTACTGAAATCGCCTGGCGCGGGAACGCGTTGTCCACGATGCCGCCCCGCAGGATCACCTCCCTGTAAGCGTCGGTCTGCCCCTCCCAGGGAGCGATCGCTTTCAGATGCGGCGGCTTCTGATCCGCTGCAAACCATTGGGCAATCGTAAGATACGAATTTCCGGCCATTCCGATGGCGCCGCTGCACCACGGCTGCTGTGCCAGCCATTCAATATAATCATAAATGTCCCGGCCTTCATTTACACCCCAGTGGTAAATATTGCCCTCCGACATATACGCCCCTCTTGCATCCGGGTGGGCCACCGCATACCCATGGGCGCACCATAATGCCGGATCAACGCCCTCCTCTTTCTGAAGATGAGAGAGGTCGCCCTCATCATAAGCCCAGGGCAGATCAATGTTCGATTTTCCATAGGGGCTCCAGGAGATCACCACAGGTACTTTTTCCTCTCCTGCCGGGCGGTAAATGTCTGTATAAATTGTCGTGCCGTCCCGCAAAGTCACCGCAGAGTCCCTCTCCCAGACGACGTCGCAGGTCAGAGATACGCTTCCCTTTGGATGGCGCCATCCCGCTTTCAGCGTCGTCACCGAAGGCTGAAATCCATTATAATTGCCCGCCGGATCCGTGATTGGACGCGGTTTCACCCATAACTGTTTCCACTCGTTCATGCAAAACTCCTTTCCTTTTATTAATGCGGGCACAGACCGTCTCACCGGCCCATGCCCGCACATGGTTTCTTCTCTGTCAGATCAAAACAGACTGTTCAGCAGTTTCACATAACGCTCCAACTGCTCAATGCAGGCCTCGTCCCATCCCTCATATTCGCTGGCAATATAGCCTTTAAAGCCCAATCTCTGTACTTCCGGAATAATTTCTTCATAGGGAATACTCGGATTGTGATTATTTTCATCGAGATAATGGAATTTGCCGTGAATATAAGGAGACAGAGGGATCAACTGCTTTAAATCCTCCAGCGTTGTTTTAGGCTGATAATGTCCCACAATATCCTCAATCATGGTCTTTTCATTCTCCGTAAATTCGTCTGAGGCAATGATCTCCTGCGCAGATTTTCCAGCCGTATTCAGCTCCACAGCCTTTTTAAGTTTATCTTTTCTAAAGCCATCCCGGATATAGTTTTCAATCATCTGCGGATGGGGCGCATACTGGAAAATAGAGAAATCTGGAACTACTCCCAGCCAGCCCTCGCTCTCCGGCTCCGCCATAATTTTTAAAAGCTCCTGCCATACCGGCACCCGGGGATGGTGCGGCGCGTGCATCTCCACGCAGAGCTTCATCCCAAGCTTTTTGCACACCGGAAGCATTGCCCTGAAGTTCTTCGGTCCGATCGCGTGCTGAGTACGCACCAGATCAGCGCCCAGTTTTTTTGCAATAATCATATCCCGGGTCGTATGCTCTATAATTTCCTCGTCCGTCAGATCCCGGTCCTTATGTATGCCCATGTCCACATAGGCGCTCCAGGAGACAAGGTGCAGATTATATTTGTCCAGCAGTCCCTTAAACATCTCAATCCACTCGTCCGAGATATTCGGATATTCCGGGGTCATCTGAGCAGCCACGATTTCAATTCCTTCGTAGCCCATCTCATGAGTTTTCTTCAGAATTTCCTCCAAATCCATCAGCCGCAGATCATAAAAATAACTGAAGCTGTAAATTGTACAGCCAATTTTGATATCCTTTGCCATAGTTTTTTCCTCCTATTTCCTTCGACCCGCTTCTATCTGACGGTCAGTTCCTTTGTGCAGTCTGAAATTTCCACGCCGTATTCTCCCTCGTAGCCGGTGTATGGGATACGGTGCTGCATATGGACATGGACAGTATGTGTACTTCCCGCTTCAAGTCCTTCCAGATTCACCACGCGAATCACTGCGTCGTCCCGAATCCACCAGTATTCCTGGAACAGATCCTCCAGCTCTGAAAGCAGAAACTGCTTTCCGTTCAGCCGAAACTGTACGGTTTCATCAGGAATCCTCTTTCCGTCCAGTTCAAAATACAAATCTTCAATACAGCTTAGGTATGTTCCGCGGTAGGTGGGATAATGAATCTTAAATTCATATCCGTATATAACGCCTCCCGCTTCCACATTACAGATCGGTTCATCGCACAGCATATATTTGTCCCACTGTGCAAACTGTGACATAAACATATTTTTTCCTCCTTTGCGCTTTGCCCCGCCCTTTTGCGGCGGCAGTTTTGTTTCCAGTCATATCTTCGAAGCATCTATCAGATAATTTTCGATATACCTTTTCGACTGCAGAAGAGATGCGTAAACGTCCTTTCTTGTTTTTTCAAAGGCCTTATCCTCAATTTCCAGGCAGACGTATCCATCATAGCCAATATCGGTCAGAGCGCTGACATACTTCGCCCAGTTTACATCCCCAAGCCCGGGAATTTTGGGCGACATATATTCCAGCGGATAAGCCATGGTTCCCACACGCCGCAGTTTTTCCGGATAAAGCTTCATATCTTTGATATGAACATGGAAGATCTTGTCCTTAAAATCATAGATCGGCTGAATGTAATCCATCATCTGCCAGATAAAATGGGACGGGTCATAGTTGATGCCCAAGTTCTCATCCGGAAGAATCTCAAAGATCTTTCTCCAGTTTTCCGGACTTGTAAAAAGGTTTTGTCCTCCCGGCCACTGTTCCGGCCCAAACAGCATCGGGCAGTTTTCGATGGCAATCTTCACGCCCAGCTCCCGGGCCTCCGTTAAAATCCCGGGCCATACCTCTGCGGCAATTTTCAGATTTTCTTCCACCGTAGCGTTTTCTACTCTCCCAATAAAGGTCGTAACCATCCCCACGCCAAGCTTTGCCGAAGCCCTGATTACTTTCCGAAGATGCGCCGTAACAAACTTTCGTTTCTGCAGATCCGCATCCAGTGTATTCGGATAGTATGCCAGAGCCGATATTTCTACGCCTTTCTCCCGGCAATAGTTCTTTATATAAGCAGTTTTCTCATCATCCAGCGCATCCACATCAATGTGCGTCACGCCTGCATACCGCCGCTCCGCCTTTCCCTTTGGCCAGCAGGCCATCTCCACACAGGAAAATCCGTAAGCAGCCGCAAAGTCAATTACCTCCTCAAAGCTCTCATCCTGCAGGATGGAACTTACAAATCCCAGTTTCATACTTTTTCCTTTCCGGCAATCCGCCCGACTTTTTCTCCCGGACAGCCGCCTCCTGTTTTTTTCAGTGTGCGCCGCTGCCGTGAACTGGCACGCCGGGCGGCCGCCTTCTGTTTTTCAGTGTGCGCCAAACGTCGTTATTCCTGCACCGCAACCCATGCTCCGCTTTTTGCGCTCTCAAACACAGCGTCGCACAGCAGCATTTCCCGCAGTCCGTCCTCCATACGCGCATATTCGTAATCTCCCTTTGGCGTCAGCAGGCTGTCGTAAAACTGGCGGAACACATTCTTAAAAGCGTCTCCGAAGCCTTCGATATGTCCCGACGGATAAGCTCCCAGCCTGGCTGCACGCGGATGCAGAAGAAAGGCGTCTTTCGTCACAATCTCGTTTGGTCTGTCACGATGGCCTACCCACAGGTTGTTTAAATCCTCCGAATCCCACTTCAGCGCTTTTTTGCTTCCCGCCACGCTCAGGGTCGTCGTGTTCTTTCTCCCCGCAAATACCATGGAAACCAGCATACTTCCGATGGCGCCGTTTTCAAATTCAAACATTACCACTGCCTCGTCCTCGGTATCAATCGGCATATTTTCATACTTCTGCTCTCCCTGGGCATGCGCAAAAGTATTGATTTGACCTACGGGCTTTTTGCGCACAGGATAAACCGTTCTGAATTTTGCGTTGACCCGCGTTATCTTCATGCATGTGACAAACTCTGCCAGATCCATCCAGTGGGAACCAATGTCGGCAATCGCCCTTGTTTTTCCGACCTGGCTTTTTTCCAGCCGCCAGCTGTAGTCCGTTTCATAGAGAAGCCAGTCCTGAATATACTCTCCGTGTACGGAAAAGAGATCGCCAACCTCTCCCTCCCGCACCATCTGATGCATCTCGTTGGGAATCGGGTAAAGACGGTTGTGAAAGTTTACCGCTCCCGTCACATTCTTTTCCTTCGCCAGCGCTATCAGCTCCCTCGCCTGTTCTGTCGTCGTCGTAAAGGGTTTCTCACAGATAAAGTTTACGCCGTGTTCAATGGCATACTTTGCAATTTCGTAATGTGTAAAATTAGGCGTACAGATATGAATTGCATCGAGTTCACATTCGTCAATCATTTTTCTGAAATCCGTATAGGCTTTTTCTATGCCAAACTGCCCCGCTTTTTCCTCTGCGCCGTTGGCGTCGCACAGCGCCGCAATCTTCACATTTCCAAGCCTGCGGATCGCTTCAATATGCACGGCCCCGATAAATCCAACGCCGATCACGCCCGCTCTCAGTTCTCTCATAAAATATCATCCTTCCTTTCTCTTTATTCCGGCGGCGTTTCATGCCTCCATATGGAGTATCCTCCTCGCCCTCTATGCCCTGAAGCATTAATATTCGTGGGATTTTTCGTATTTTTGCTGCATTGTATCCCCTGGCTCTACCATCACTTCAATCTTATTGCCCTCCGGGCAGACCATCCAGATGATCTCGCATCCATCCAGGCCTATATTTCCCTTCGCCGTATCGTCCGCCGGCACCTGCACTTCTTTCATGAAAGGCTGAGGGCAGCAGTATACGCCGTTTTCTCCCCAGGCCTTCACTGTGTCTGTCACTTTATAAATCTGAAGGGCAAAATGGCCCAGCAGATCGTCGTCATACACCTTAACCGGCGTTTCCGACTGCAGAAGTTCCACGTACTGACCAAATTCTCCCAGGGTGAATACCGCTCTTTTTTCATCCTTCTCCTTCAGTTCAAAGCACATGGCCCTCAGATGGGCAGTCATGTTCTCCAGATCATTTACATAAAGAGAAAGTCCCGCCAGCGACGTAAAGAGACGCTCCTTTTTTGAATCGTGGCCTTTACGTTCCACAATGCGGATTTTTACCCCTGAAGGATCCTCAAAATATCCCTCTTTTACCTCAATTCCCATGGCGCGAAGCTTATCCTCGGTGTCTTTTACATTCTCGCACCCCAATCCAAAAGAGTGCAGCGCCGTATCCTCATGGTTTCCCAGAGGCTGTGTCTTAAACTCCGGCGGATTGATTACCGCATTAAACATTTCAATGTACTCATCCGGCGCTACTCTCAGATAAGTAAGCCAGTGATTTTCGTCGTCCTCGTTATGTTCTCCCAGCTGCAGCATATCCTTAAACTGGCCCACTTTCAGCTCAAACATCTGCTCAAACCCCAGTTTGCCGCAGTAAAATTCCAGCGCCTCATCCCAATTGCGCGCCTGCAGGGAAACATGAAATAAATTCTTTATCACACTCATGATGAATAACCTCCGTTTTCTTTATCAGGCTTCCGCCTGCACTTTCCTTACCCGGATGCGGTCTAAAAGTTTCGAGCCCTGGCGGTCCAGGATAATCGCCGCAATAATCACGGCTCCCTTGGCAATCTTCTGCCAGTTGGAATCTACTCCTAAAAGATTCAGAGAATTGGAGATTACCTGGATCAGAAGACAGCCGATCAGTGTTCCAAACACGTTTACTTTACCGCCCTCCATAGGCGTTCCGCCAATTACAACAGAGGCTACGCAGTCCATCTCCATACCGGCTCCCGCCGTCGTCTGGGCTGAGGCCGTACGCCCTGTTAAAAGCAGCGCCGCAATGCCGACACAGACGCCCGTCAATATGTACACCGCATAGGTGATTTTCTCTGTGGAAATCCCGCAAACCCTGGCCGCTTTCCGGTTGCCGCCGCAGGCCAGCGCATATCTTCCGAATTTTGTTTTCTGTACCAGAACCATCACGATAAATACCATCACCAGCATCAAAAGAATCGCAAAGGGAATGGGGCCCACTTTTCCATTTCCAAAAAATTTGTACCAGTCCGGCAGGTTTGCAATACTCTTAGAATGACACATCAGCAGATTGATTCCCTGATAAACCATACCCATGGCCAGCGTCACAATAAAGGGCGCCAGCTCAAAGGTCAGCGTAAGAAACGCATTGCAGAAGCCGCAGACGCCGCCGATGAGAATCGCGCTGACGATAACGACCGGAGCGGGAACGTTGTTCACCGCCATCAATGCCGTGGCAATTCCAATCATACCCAGCATATAACCTACGGACAGGTCGATGGCGCCGGAACCCAACACCAGCGTAAATCCCAGCGCAAGCACACAGCTTGCACAGATCTGGCGAAAAATATTGGAGATATTTCTCATGGTAAAGAAATCTCCGGTAAGACAGCTTACGACCGCCACAAAAATAATCAGAATAATCACTGCTTTATTATCCATCATAAGCTGCATCAGTTTTTCCGAATCAAACGTTTTCTTTTTATTCATTGTCCTCTCCTCATCAACCAAGGGCATGTTTTCCCAGAAGATCCTGGGACGCCTCTTTTGCATCGCACTCCAGCACAAGAGAACCGTCGCGCACCACAAATATCCTGCTGCTCATACCAAGTATTTCCGGCATTTCTGAAGAAACCAGAATAATTGCCATTCCCTGCTCCGCCAGTTTTCCAATCAGCCGGTAAATTTCCGCCTTCGCCCCGACATCGATACCCCTTGTGGGCTCGTCCAGAATCAAAAGCTTCGGCTCTGTCATCAGCCACCTTCCGATAATTGCTTTCTGCTGATTTCCTCCCGACAGAGAAGTGATCAGCATATTCATGTTTGCCGCTTTCACAGAAAGCTTTTCCATCATTTCGCCAACAGCTTTCTGTTCTTCCCGCACATTTACCATTCCCAGGCTGCCGCAAAATTCCGAGAGGGTGGAGACTGAGATATTTTCTTTTACGCTGCCCGTCTGGATGATGCCCATATCCCGTCTGTCCTCTGTCACCATGGCAATTCCCCGCCGCACCGCGTCCCGGGGAGAATGAATCTCCGCCTTCTCGCCGTCAATCAGAATTTCGCCCCCAAGCCTTTTATCAATCCCGAAAATCCCACGCATAATCTCGCTTCGTCCCGCTCCCACAAGACCCGAAAAGCCCAGTATCTCGCCCTCGTGCACGGTAAAGCTGATATCTGTGTAGGCCGGTCCGCTTAAGTGTCTCACTTCAAGCACCGGCGCCCCTATTTTGGCCTGAATTTTGGGATACTGCTCTGTCAGCGTTCTGCCGATAATCATGCCGATCAGCTCGTCCTTCGTCGTATCCGCACAGTCTCTTGTTCCGATATAGCAGCCATCCCGATATACCGACACCCGGTCAGAGATCTCCATCAGCTCCTCAATTTTGTGGGTAATAAAGATAATCGCCACGCCCTCTTTTTTCAGGTCCCGCATCACGCGGAACAAAATAGCAGTCTCTTTATCAGACAGCGAGGAGGTCGGTTCATCCATAATGATAATCTCCGCATTGGAGGAAATTGCCCTGGCAAGCTCTACCAGCTGCGCCTGAGCAACCGTAAGTTCACTCACCAGCGCCGTCGGATTTATTCCGATCCCCATTTTTTCCAGCAGCTTTCCTGCGGCCTCGTTTCTTGCAGCGTAATTGATAAAGGGGCCTCTCATAAAGCGGTCTTCTCTGTGCAGCCATATGTTCTCCGCCACCGACAGGGTAGGAACCAGGCTGATCTCCTGATGAATCATGGAGATTCCCGCCGCAATTGCATCTGCCGGAGACCGGAACTCCACCGTTTTTCCTTTCAAAGAGATCGTTCCGCTGTCTTTTTTCAGATCGCCCATGATGATATTCATCATTGTACTTTTCCCGGCTCCGTTTTCCCCAATCACCGCATGGACTTCTCCTGCCTTCACGGAAAGTTCCGCGTGATGCAGCGCCATAACTCCAAGGAAACTTTTGGACAATTCTTTTACTTCCAGTACATTTTTTTCCTGCATGATCTCTCCTCATATACGACATTTTTCTGCCATTTTAAAACAGGAGCCGGTTTCCCGGCTCCGCTTCTTTGCTGTTTTTTTACTCTCTTTCCAGAGTGTACAGATTTTCTGTCGTAAGCAGCACCTCGTTGCCGGTTCCTTCCATCTTTCCTTCGGCACATTCCACCATAGCGTCCGCGCAGGCAGAAGCCACGCTGTAAAAATCAATCCCAACGGAAACCGCCTGATCGCCGGATTCCACATTTCCTTTTCCAACGTCGTTGGCGTCGATTCCAAGAATAATTACATCCTCTCTGCCGGCAGCCTGGCAGGCGTTGATTACGCCCTGAGCCTCGTCGTCGTTTACGCAGGCAATCACATTGATCTCAGGATGGGAAATCAGCCAGTCCTCCGCAAGTCCCTGGGAATCATCCGTACTCCAGTTGCCCTCGCCCTCGATGACAAGCTCTACATTATCGTACTTGTCAACGAAATTCTCTTTAAAGCCCTGCGTCCTCGCCTGGCCCGCAGTATTTCCTGCGTCTCCTGTGATGCAGGCTACCTTATACTCCGTATTTTCGTCGTAGATTTTCTCCATGTATTCCGCCTGCATCTGTCCGCACGCATACTGGCTGAATCCTTCATACAGATATGTATAAGGCGCTTCGCCCTCAATCGCCACGCCGATGCCCACCGGGATATCAGCCTCCACGCAGGCTTCGATCGCAGGAATAATGCCTGTGTCGCCCACGGAGTTCATAATGTAAATCATATCCGGATTTTTCGCAATCTGTGATTCCACGTCGCTTATCAGAGTAGCGATATCTCCGTCCGCATTCGTCAGCGTATATTCGATCTCGTAATCAGGATAATTTTCATCGAAGCATTTCTTGATCGCATTTGTCAGATTTGTCTGTCCATCGTCCAGGATCGCCCATGACATGCCGATTTTTAATGACTTCTTTTCTGCTGCATCCTCCGCAAACACGGATGTTCCCATTGCCATTACTCCAGCCAGCGCAAGTGATAAAACAACTTCTTTCTTTTTCATTTTTTGTCCTCCGTTTCTGTTTTGTTTTGCATTAACTTTCATGAAAGTTTTTTAACATTACATCTTCCTTACACTTGCAATTTTAATATTGTTTCAGTAATTTTGTCAACTATTTTCTCTCTTATATCACTCTTTTTGGCCTTTTTTCTAAATTTCCACAGTATTTTTTGTGAAATATTCACGAATTTTTGATTTACTTTCATGAAATTTATGAATTTTATTGCATTATTTTTCATTCTATGTTACATTAAATTACAGAAGTAACGGGAGTAAATACTTTTGACCCCAACTTCAATTTATAGTATGATATAAACAGCAGGTTAGAAAAATATTCCAGGGAGGACTCATGAAAAACAGTAACGTTTCCATTTTTACTATCGCCGAAAAAGCCGGCATTTCTACGGCCACCGTATCCCGGGTGCTGAATCACCCGGAGCTGGTCAACAGCAAGACCGTTGAGCTTGTCCGTTCCACAATGAAGGAGCTGGACTATGTTCCCAGACGTTCTTCTGCGCAAAAAAATAAGAGCACCTCAAAATTGCTCTTAGTTAATGTATTTCAAATCAGCAATCCTTTTTACAGTGAAGTTATCCGCGGCATCGAGGCTTCCGCCTCAAACCATAATTACCGGACACTGATCAGCCAGGAAACGCTGAGCACCGATGAAGAAATTCGTTCTTTCATGAGTTTTGCAAAATCCCTTCATATCAGCGGCGTTATCCTGTGCTCCCCTCTGTCCAGGCCGGAACAGTATCACCAGATCGGAGATTCTATCCCGTTAGTTCAATGCTGTGAATATCTCTCCGAGGATCACTCCTATGTCAGCATCAACGATTATAAGGCCGCGTTCAGCGCCATGGAGCATATCTACTCCCAGGGCAGACGCAAAATTGCGTTTATCAACGGCCCGACAACATACAAATATTCAAAGGAGCGCCAGAGAGGCTACGACTCCTTCATTCATCAGGCGGGACTTTCCGCCTATCCGGGATGGTGCGTCAGCCTTGCTGAAATCAATTATGATATGGCCTACGCTTCCGCCTGTCAAATGCTCACCTCCGGCAATCCGCCCGATGCCATCTTTGCATCCTCAGACCTGATTGCAGCCGCAGTCATCAAAGCCGCTCAGCAATACCGTCTGAACGTCCCCGAGGATCTGGTGGTCGTAGGCTTTGACAATATTGATATTTCTACCATCAGCAGCCCCTCCATCACCACGGTCAGTCAGCCGCGTTTTCAGATCGGCTACACCGCCGGAGAAATATTAAATGAGCACATGACCTCCTCCGTGGCTCATACGCAGCATATTCTGCACAACACAGAGCTGATTATACGCCAGTCCTCCGCACCGCAGAATACTGCTCAGCTTGGAAGCGGCGCCTTCTTCTCCATGCCGCTTTTAATGGAGACCGGCGCAAAAACGCCCCTGTAGTCTGACGCCGCCTCATCCGAAACGTCAGTCTTGGGGCCGCCAGCCAATCTATTTATTATATCTGCGCGCAGCTGTTCCCTCACGGCTTTCTGACGCCTGTGCCGGAACAGCTGCCCTGAAAGATATTCCACATTCTTATTTTTCCCTTTTCTCCAGTTCCCTTTTCAGATATTCATAGCGCAGGCGCTTTTCTTCCTTTGCAAAATGCACCTCCCGAAACTGCTCCGGGTTGTCCCCGTAATCCAGCACCTCGTCCCCAAACTGCTCGCTGGTGAGATCAAACTTGCAGTCTCCAACCACATTGTAGCAGTGATAATTTCCGCCCGGCCGCAAAATTCCGTACACTTTGCCGCCAAAAATATCCTGTGCCAAAAATGCGGTAATAGAACATTGGCCCAGAGTTTTATTTTCCTCTGTCCACTCCTGCTGCATCCGGGGCGCGCAGGTGCTGCGGCACCAGATACCGGACAGAAGATCGTACAGCGCCCGGGGCGTTTCTATGTCCATGTATTCGCGGGCGGTCGGAGAAACGTCCGCCTGCTCCCATCCATAAAATTTATATTCCATTTTTGACCTCCATTCACTCAGATTTATCTACAAAAGATCTTAAAATTTTACCAGGTTTTGATAGCCAGAACCTGATTTGATGGGTAAATTAAGTTAGGGCTGAAAAGTTTTTAAATATCGATTTAAGTTTCCGATATTATACAACGGAAAATTTATCATCCATTCCTCCTTCCGGTAATCAGCCATGGAACTCCTTACTGCATACCTCATCTTATACTTGTCGGTAAACAGTCTAAGACTTTTTGCACGAAGATTTTCCTCCGCCTTTACTTCCATTGGAATGATTTTTTCTTCATACTGAATCAAAAAGTCTAACTCTGCCGTTGCATTTTCTGCTGTCCAGTAGAAAATATCGTTTTCCGGCTCAACTATCAATTGCTGAAGAACGTACTGTTCTGTTAAAGCCCCTTTAAATTCTTCAAAAAGCCGGTTGCCTTCTAATATAATTTTTGCATCCAGATGAGCCATTGCACATAGCAGCCCAACATCCAATACAAACAGCTTAAACGCCGAAAATTCCTGATATGCCCTTAATGGAAAATCCGGCTTTTTTACTCTGTTGATTTTATATACCAAACCCGTATCCAGAAGCCATGTAATTGCCACCTCGTATTCTCTCGCTCTTGCCCCTTCACGAACCAAGCCATATATAAATTTTTTATTTTCTTTGGCGAGCTGCGCCGGGATAGAATTCCAAAGCATCCGGATTCGCGTAACAATTTCCTGCGGCGCATGTTTTGACAAATCATTTTCGTATGCATACAATAATTTATTTTGAATTGCCCGAACGCTTTTCAAATCTTTTCTTGTAATAAAATTCAGCACTGCCTCGGGCATTCCACCAACATAATAATAGTATTTCAGATAATCTATATACTTTGTCCGAAATACATGCATCGTATCAAAATCATTGTTGTCAAGTGCCTCCAGGAGTCTGTCTTCGCCACATGCAAGCAAAAATTCATGAAATGTCAGTGGGTACAGATCACAAAAGTCAACTTTTCCCACCGGGAATGACGTGCCCTGATGCAACGCAACTCCTAGTAGAGACCCCGCCGCAATAATATGATATTGCGGTGCATTTTCCTGAAAATATTTTAATGACTTTAATGCTCTCGGTATCTCCTGAATTTCATCAAAAATAATCAATGTATTTTCAGGATTAATTTTAAATCCCACTTCAATTTCAATCATAGCTATGATTCTGTCAATATCAAAAGCCTCTCGAAATACCTCTGTCATCCTCTCGTTTTCATCCATGCTGACATATGCACAGTTCTGATAATATAATCTTCCGAACTCCTTCATCAGCCATGTCTTGCCAACCTGTCTTGCCCCTCTGAGTATCAGCGGTTTTCTATCATACATATTTTTCCATTTTTCTAACTGCTTTATCGCATCTCTGTACATGCGCACACCTTCTTTCGCGAAAGCTTTTGTACTTTATTATATCCAATTGTAATCTAATTTACAATCTAAAATCACATTTTCCAAATGATATTTTTCAATATTATCACGTTTCTCGAATGATTTTTTTGTTATATCTACACATTTTGCAAACGAACATCTTGTCTCGCTGCCTATTTTCATAAGACAAATGACGGGGAGCTTACGCACTCCTCATTATTTTATTATATATTTAGTCCCTCTGCCCTTACCTTTAACCGTTATCACTCCTTTTTGTTCCATATCTTTCAGTAACTGTGTTGTTTTTGATTTGCCAAAAGGTATATATGGTGCAATTTCACTTATTGGTTTCAATATTGTCTTACTCATGATTTTGTAAATTGTTTTTTCATCTTCTGTCAAATTAAATCTGAATACTTTCTTTTAGCTTACGGCGCAAAACTTCAAAAGATAATTGCTGATCTTTACATGGCAATTCTTCAAATCTAACATTTTTTCCATCTAATATAAGCCTTGAAAATTCGAGCGTATCTGCTTCTATCGTTGCTGTATCGTTTCTCTTGTATGCTTTTGATTTATATAAATACGATATGCAAAATCAGCCGAAAAAACAATCGCAAATTTTTACGATTGATTTTTCGGCTGATTTTATTTGAAAATATGATTTTTTCATATCCACTGTGCAGGATAATCGCATCTGTTTTCCGCAAACGCCAGCTCTTTTTTAATTCGCCTTCCGCTTTCTTCTATCCATCATTTTACAAAACACCACCGCCACGCCCGTGCTCACCGCCGTCGCCGCCCAGCCAAGGCCCAGCATGTTGGTTGGTGTCAAGTTAGGGTTAAAAAATAATTCATCAATCAATACTTCAACTTGAATAATCATTCCAATAGCTGGTAATAAATATGCCGTCCTTTCCTCCGTTTTAAAAGTAAGCCTTTTTTTATCATTCTATTCAACGCAACAGAGGCGCCCTGCAATGTTGAAATTCCAGTTATCTCAACCACTTGTTGCGAAGTAATCATTCCATTTGCTCTGACATAGTTATAAATTTTCTGATCCGTTTCATTCAAAACCGTCTCCCGTACAGGCATATCCTGTATTGTCATTTGTTCCGGCTGTATTATATATTCGTTATTAATATAATAGGTTGTCCACCGTCCTTTCCTTTCAGGAATCAACATTTCTTTTTCAACCAGGTGATACAAATATTTTCCCACCTCAGCAGAATGCTCCCCCAGTACTGTTTGCAAGCGACTGTTTGATACTTTCCCCTCAAGATATGCCGTCGCCAGAATAATTTGTTCTTTTGATGATAAATGATAATAATTAATTCCAAATTTATTATTTAAAAACTCTGTACATTCTGTCGGCATTAATGATATTGTCCACAATTTCAGTTCTACCTGATGCAATTCCTGATCGTCATATAAATCTGGCTGTCTCCATTTTTCTTCTCCCCATGCCTTTAAAATGGCAGGAAATCCCGAACCAATATTATCACCTAATCCGATCATACGAAACATATTTTGAATTTTAGGATTTCTTGCAATGGAATGTCCACCTTCATATATCGCCTGTACAGGCAGCTTCAAATTCCCCGGATTTGAAAAGAAGAATCCATTATCCTGTTTCACAACTTTCAAAATTCCGGTGCCGTAGTAATCAGCGTGGATAATCATGTTAATCACAGCTTCCCGTACAGCCTTGTGAACTGCTGTATCGTCTTGCCGAATCATCCCTTGTAACTGAAACGGTCTTTTTATATTGCTGACCAGTTTTGGTAATACTCGTTTCACAAAATTATAGAGATTATTCTCCCAACTTCCATCATAGGTTAACCGATCACTCCATCTGCTTTCTCCTATCAAATTCGTCTGATCAATATAGTCCATACGAATATTGTCAAACCGCTCTCTGACAGCCAATCCTTTTCCAAACATTAACAGTCCGGCCACAGTAAGTCCCTCCTGCTTTGTTATTCGATTAACCGTATAACCTCCCAAGTTTCTTAAAAAATCTTTATCCTCCGATCCATTCCACACATGTTCCGGATTATGCAATTCATATTCAATCCTGTATGTCTTTAGAGTATTTTCATCAATGTCATCCATTGTAAATCCTTCCAGGAGAGAACCATCAATCCCAAAATCAGAAGCATCCCTTAGCATTGCCTTTACTTCCGCTTCCGTACAATGATAATCTCCTTCGTGATTTCTCTTATAACTTCCTTTCAGTGGATTTTCATTTAAATATACAGGGCGATACCGATAATCTGCCTGAGGAACTTCTATCCATATAATGTTACACCCGGCTATTTGACAGATTCCAACGTTTTCATCCAGTAAGAGATTTGCACTCACCTTTTTACTATTAACGGTATCCCAGAAACTCTTTATCATCTTTTCGGGATTACTCAAATTACAAAAAGTAAATCTTTTTTCCAACTCTGTTTCTTTTAAATGCTCCTCTACACCAAGCAAAATTACCCCACCACTGGTATTAGCAAATGAGGAATACGTTTCCCAAAGCGCATTTGGAAGGCCGCCTTCAGCTTTTTTACATTCCAACGTAAGCCGTTCCCCATATTTTAGCAAATCTAATATTTCGTTACTTGTCATTATATCCCCCTTCAATTATACAACTCTTATTTCAATAAATACTTCAATTTTTTCTTTCATAATTCAACTGCTATTTGTATTATAATCTTTCAGAATCTATTTGTATACCAATAATCTCTTGGTTTATTTCATTTTTGGCAAAAAATAAATCAAAAACGGAGGGCCTCACACTCTCCGCTTTCTTCTATCCATCATTTTACAAAACACCACCTCCACGCCCGTGCTCACCGCCGTCGCCGCAATCCCCGGCCCGACGATTGCCGTCGGATTCACACTGCCGTACTGCGCACGGTAGGCGATTACATTTACCGGTATAAGCTGCAGCGACGAAATGTTCAAAATCAGAAACGTACACATTTCATTACTGGCCACTCCGAGGGGCATGGCTTTTATATGTGGCATATACCGCGGCTTGCCGGATTTTCGCCCCGTCTGCCCAGCACTTTGCTCTCCCGGATACCTTTTCTGCCGCTCAATTCCTAACTTTTCTTCGAAAGTCTGATGCTTCGCTCCTTCTCCCTGCATCCTTGTCCCCACATTCGCCTGCCGCCGCTCCTCCTCAAGTTCCGCCAGGCTCTCCATGGCTTTAAGCCCTGCCGGCGTCGCCGCCCAGCCAAGGCCCAGCACGTTAGCCGGTGTCAAGTTAGGACTAAATTTTTTAAAACCATCACGATTTATAATAATTGCCGCAATTCTAACCGTCCATTTGAAGCATAATTATATTGCAATAATTTTATCGGCTTATCCTCAAATTGCTTTCGTTTTCTCACATAATCAACCACAACTTCTGAGAAAGTTCTCGCTACTGCAGTCGTGCGAACCATATTTAAATCCCCCGACACTTTCTTTTGTAAAAACCACGATTCATAATCAATCAACTGTATTAATGCCTTCTCATCAAATTCAGAACGTTTCACTTCTATAATATCATATGAAGCAATTTGCGCTTTTTCAAATGGATCTCCAAATATTAGCAACAAATCCATTTCTTTTCCCAAGTTTGTCGGCACATAACTCAGATAGTCTGTATAATTTCCAAAAATATCAGTATACTCTCCATTTGCAAAAGCATCATTAAGAAGTGTCATAACAGAATATTCATACTGCGGCTGTCCTTTTTCAATATGTACATAATCTTTAAGATTGTACTCACGAAATGGATACGGTTCGCGAATAATGCCTTTAGAAATAGTAAACGGATTTATTTTCATATATTCTCTCAGCAAAACATCAAATTCTTTATCAGAAATGGAGAACATTGCATTTGCACCGCTTGTCCTTTGCAACGCCCATGTCCAAATTTTTCCAGTACTTCGTAAATCATTAATATCATTTAGTTTTAATGCTTTATCAAAATGATACGGAGTTGTTTTGATTTTACACCGAAACGGATATATTCTGTCTGGCCATACGATTGTCTCTTCATAAAAAGCTCTCCCCTCTGCTTGCCACAAACCCTGCAATTGTTTTTTCCCAATGATATATAATAAAATGTAATCTGATTCCCGTATTGCTGACATTCTCGAAAGCAGACCGTCAAATATATTGTTCCTACCTCGGCCTTCTTTAGGTTCAGGCAAACCAACCAAGCCACACCTGATGCATATTTCATAATTTTCCTCTGTAACACAAAAAATGTGAACTGCCATATCATCCGCCTCTCTTCTATAACAAAGTTAAAATTCTCTTATCCGGAGAATAAATACCCTTACTGTTTTTCCATCATTTTTCTTGCAAATGCCTTTTTATTTGTTCTCATAGTATCGCAGATTTTTAGTTTTTCCCTTTTTAATCAGTATACCATCATTTGTCAATTCTCGCAGAAGCAGGATTGCTGTAGATTGAGATACACCAAGCGCCATTTCTACATCGCTTCGAATAACGAAACCCTTCTTACGGCATAACGCTATGACCACATCAATTCGTTCTTGTTTTTTCGTTACACTGGTAGATCCTCCTATTTTAGAAGAATTCTGAAGCTTTTGTTCTTCTTCATGGAAATTTGTATTCGGAAGAGTAATCTTAAAGGCATTGTTTGTTGTTTCTATCACAGGTTTTACAGAATAATCACCATAACACTCATTAATTTTAAGGATCCCTGTACCATACGCCTCGATCAGTCGCAGACGATAGAAAATATTCGCTAAATTCTGGTTACGTAATACAGATACACCCAAATTCACATCATCCAATGTAATACCTTTTACCAAGCCTCCGATTGTTACAAATTCAATTCTATCATCAAAAATACTGATAAGAGTGGCGCCACTAAAGGAATAGTCCCGATGAACAATAGCATTCAGCAATGCCTCACGAATTGCCTCTGGCGGATAATCCCGCATATCTAACCGATCCAATCCAGAGAATTCCGCACGAGTACGATTATAACGGTCAATATAATCGAAAGCTTCTTCTAACTGCTCCAAAAGAGAGCCTGACAATTCTCGGCGGTCTTTAAATACGGATTTTTTGCTGCCCTCAAAAACAGCCAGATTGATCATATGTGTGCACTGATCCGATAGCAAAAAAGCCAGATTCGTGTACATATTATCCTCTCCAATTAGATGAAGTGTACGCATTTGGTTTTTTCTAAATTCCATCTCTCTCTTTTTGAAAAAATCCGCAGCCTTATGAAAAGTAAGATTTTGATCAAGCGAACGGGCTGCTTCGTAACTGTCGCCGCCGGTTTCTTTAATCATATTTAAAATAGCCGCATCCGTCGCCGGAACTGTAGACGCACCTTGACGAACATAAACGCCTTCCGGACGAATTCCTTTCCCATGCAAATAGTATGGCCGCGCTGTACCACGTTGGACAATTACGCTTACAACAGGCTTTTCTGCCATCATATCATTGCGGCACTCCACAAACATAGTAATGTCCGGACGCACAGCATCCCTAACTACATTCGTTACACGTAACATAGTATCATCAACATTGTCAACACCACAAACTGTTCCGTCGTCATTCACACCAATATAGAGTGTTCCGCCGT
This sequence comes from Eubacteriales bacterium, assembly GCA_030524785.1. Classification (GTDB taxonomy): domain Bacteria; phylum Bacillota; class Clostridia; order Lachnospirales; family Lachnospiraceae; genus Marvinbryantia. Next base: position 13,957 of record JAUNFZ010000021.1, on the reverse strand, counting down.
CGCAATTTGCAAAGGCGACAATTGTATTTTTAATATCATCAACATACTCTCTTTTGAATTCCGTCGTCTTGTTTTCCATGAACATAGAACATCCTCCAGCCAATTCTAATCTAACAATTATTATAATCATTTTTTTGTTATTTACAAGAGAAACGCAAGATTTTATCTCAATAGCTAGCATGTCATGATATACCAGAACTGATTTAATGATTAAAATGAGTATTCCCATAAAAGAAAGCGGAGTTCTTACGCTCTCCGCTTTCTTTTATCCATCATTTTACAAAACACCACCGCCACTCCCGTGCTCACCGCCGTCGCCGCAATCCCCGGCCCGACGATTGCCGTCGGATTCACACTGCCGTACTGCGCGCGGTAGGCGATTACATTTACCGGTATAAGCTGCAGCGACGAAATATTTAAAATCAGAAACGTACACATTTCGTTGCTGGCAACGCCGCCGGGCATGGCTTTTATATGTGGTATATACCGCGGCCTGCCTGATTTTCGCCCCGTCTGCCCGGCGCTTTGCCCTCCCGGATACCTTTTCTGCCGCTCAATTCCTAACTTTTCTTCAAAAGTCTGATGCTTCGCTTCTGCTCCCTGCATCCTTGCCCCCACATTCGCCTGCCGCCGCTCCTCCTCAAGTTCCGCCAGGCTCTCCATGGCTTTAAGCCCTGCCGGCGTCGCCGCCCAGCCAAGCCCCAGCACGTTAGCAATGATATTCATACTGATATGTTCTCTGGCGGGATGATTTTCCGGAATGTTCGGGAACATAAAACGGACGAAAGGGGCAAGCTTTTGGGTCAGCCCCGCCACCATGCCGCTTTCCTCCGCAATCTTCATAAGTCCTGTCCACAGAGCCATCACGCCCGTCATGGTGATACACAGCGCAACAGCCTCCTTTGAGGAGGCCAGCACGGCGTCGCCAATCTCCTGCATTGTTCCGTGAAAGGCCCCATATAAAATACCGGTTAAAATCATGCTGCCCCAGAGAAAATTCATTTGCTTTTCCGTCTGAACACTTACTCTCCATATTCTATGTGCAGTTCGGCCCGCATATGAATCTTCCCCCCCCCCGATCCTCCGCTGAAGCAAAAAAGCCGCCAACCCTGCCTTCTTACAGCAGCGCGCTGTAAATTTCCCGCTTAGATACGCCCCGGTCCTTCGCTGTCTGTTTCATGGCTTCCTTCTTCTCCATCCCCTGCGAAAGATAATATTCCATATGTTCCTGTATTGTCATTTCCTCCCATTTTTCCCGTTCCTCGGCGGCCGCAGCGCTGCGGCTTTTTCCTTCCATTACAAGCACACATTCGCCCTTGGGGGGATGTTCGCGATAATACTGCAATGCCTCTGACACAGTCGTCTGAACTGTGGTCTCATGCTTTTTGGTAAGTTCCCGGCATACGGAAATGCGGCGGCTTCCAAAGCTCTGCTTAAGTTCCTCCAGTGTCCGCACCAGGCGATGGGGCGCTTCATATAGAATTATCGTGCGCGTTTCTCTTTCCAGTTCCTGCAGAATCGCCTGGCGTTCCTTTTTCTCCGGGGGCAGAAATGCCTCGAAACAGAACCGCCGGGTCGAAAGACCGGAAAGCGTCAGCGCCGTCACACAGGCGCAGGCCCCCGGCAGGGACGTTACTTCAATTCCCGCCTCGTAGCACATTCGCACCAGTTCCTCGCCAGGATCTGAGATGCCCGGTGTGCCCGCGTCGGTAATCAGCGCCACATTTTTTCCTTCCTGCATCTTGTGTATCAAGTCTCTTGCCTTATCTATTTTGTTATATTCATGATAACTTGTCATAGGCGTTTTAATGTCGAAATGATTGAGCAGCTTAATGCTGTTTCTCGTATCCTCCGCCGCAATCAAATCCGCCTCTTTCAAAACGCGCAGCACCCGCAGTGTAATATCCTCCAGATTTCCTATCGGCGTTGCACACAAATACAATTTTCCCTTCATTCTGCCTGCTTCCCTTCTGCAGCCCGATTCGGCCGCAATTCGCTGGTGAACGGCGAGGCCGTGTCTTGCCGCGGCCCTGTTTCGGTCTTCCTAATATCCATAGATATCGTAAATCTCGTCGGTGTAAACCCCTGGCTCTTTATAGACAATCAGCGGCTTTTCCACGGTAATGCGGCTCCTGCCGCCTTTTAATCCCTCCAGGAGCACCATGTTTGGTTCCCGGTCTATATATGGATAGACCAGCTTCATCCGTTTCGGTTCCAGTCTGTGTTTTATCATTACATTCATGATCTCCGCCAACCGGAAGGGGCGGTGCACCAGATAAAAACGGCCGTTTTCCCGCAAAAGCTGTGCCGCCTGGCTCACCACGTCTTCCAGCGTGCAGAGAATCTCGTGGCGGGCGACTGCCTTTGGCATATCAGGATTTACCAGGCCATGGCTTCCCGTCATATAGGGCGGGTTGGAAGTCACCACGTCAAAGGAGGCCCTTCCAAATATGGACACGGCCTCCCTGATATCTCCCTGTATAATGGAAATCTTATCCGATAAATCGTTCAGCTGCACGCTGCGCCGCGCCATGTCCGCACTTCTTTCCTGTATCTCCAGGCCGGTAAAATGCGTCCCTTCCGTTTTTGCTTCCAGCAGAATTGGAATAATTCCTGTGCCGGTGCCAAGATCAATGGCACATTCCCGCTCCTTCACTCTGGCAAAGCCCGAGAGCAGCACGGCGTCCATGCCGAAGCAAAATCCGTCGCTGTTTTGAATGATGCGGTATCCATTGCGCTGCAGTTCGTCAATTCTCTCTCCGGGATAAAGTTCAGTCTTCATCCAGTTTTGATTTCCTCTCTTTTTTCTCCATTTCTTCCAGCTGAGCCAGTTCCCGATCCTGTCTGGCCTCTTTTTTGCGTTCCTTTTTCCTGCGGGGCTTAAATTTCAGTTCCGTCACCGGATACTCCCGCAGTTCCTTTTCATCTTCCACATCTATCAACACTTTAACCGTCTGCCGCAGCACGTTCGTGCTGTGAACTTCACCCTTAAATCCATCGGCAGTGGTTACATAATCGCCGTTATTCGGCAGGCGGCTGTTTAAGTATTCATACGTATCTTCCTCATTTTTCAGGCAGCACATCAGCCGGCCGCAAACGCCGGAAATCTTTGTGGGATTCAGGGAAAGGTTCTGTTCCTTTGCCATCTTAATGGACACCGGCACAAACTCCGAGAGATAGGAATGACAGCACAAAGTCCGGCCGCAGATTCCCACGCCTCCCAGAATCTTCGTCTCATCACGCACGCCGATCTGGCGAAGTTCGATCCTTGTCTTAAATACCGCCGCAAGGTCCTTAACCAGCTCTCTGAAGTCAATTCTCCCATCCGCCGTAAAATAAAAAAGCACTTTGTTGTTGTCGAAGGTGTACTCCGCGTCGATAAGCTTCATTGCCAGATTATGCTTCTGCACTTTCTGCTGGCAGATGACAAGCGCCTCTTTTTCTTTTTCCCGGTTGCGCTTTACTCTCTCGTCATCCTCCGCCGTTGCAACGCGCAGCACCGGCTTTAGGGGCTGCACCACCTCATCATTTTCCACCTCGCGGGTTCCCATAACCACGCGGCCATATTCCATGCCCCGGGCAGTCTCCACAATTACGTGTTCTCCGCGCTTAATGTCTATTCCTTTCGGGTCAAAATAATAGATCTTTCCCGCAGTGCGGAATCTCACTCCTACTATTTTTGTCATTCTATTCTCCATTCTCCTTTATCAGCAGGAACAAAAGCTCCATGGTCAGATCAAAATTCACATTCGCCGTCAGACGGGCTTTCGCTTTGTGTATACCCTCAAGAATCTGCTCGATTCCCTCGTAGGAACTGCGCCTTGTCTGTTCCTGAATCGGCCGCAGATACTCTTTAAAAATAATGCCGTCGGCGTCGTTTGTCGCTTTAAAATACAGCACGTCGCGGTACCATACCGCAAGAATATCCAGATAATCCCTGATGTCCACCTTAAATTCCGACACAGCCTTAACCGCCGCCGTAATCTCTGTGATATCCATCTCTTTTATATGGGTCAGCAGATGAATCGCCGCCGCTTTAATCTCATTAAAATTCTCCGACGAAGCCAGCTGCACCGCCTTCCCGATATTTCCCTGGGCAAAGGCCACGCAGATATCCGCCTGATAGTCCGGAATCTGTGCGTGTTCCATCAGATAACGTTTCACCTGAGAATCGGGAACCGGCTTTGTATTGAGCATCACGCATCTTGACAGAATCGTCGGCAGAAGCGCTGATGCGTTTGTGGTAAGAATGATAATCACAACGTAGGAGGGCGGCTCCTCAATTGTCTTTAAAAGCGCGTTCTGCGCCTGCTGCGTCATTTTTTCGCCGTCGCTGATGATATACACCTTATAGGGACTGCTGTAAGGCCGCACAGAAACGTCCTCCACCACCTGACGGCGGATGTCGTCCACGCTGATGCTGTTTGGCTTATCGTGGGTTACTTCCGTAATATCGGGATGATTCTGGCTCTCCGCCTGACGGCAGGAATGGCATTTTCCGCAGGGCCTTTTCTCATCATCCTCACATTCCAGCGCCGCCGCAAATGCCCGGGCAAGCGTCTTTTTCCCGGAGCCCTTTTCTCCATTCAGGATATATGCATGCGAAACCTTATTTGCCCTGATGGCGCTCTGCAAATGCTGCACCACATCTTTATGTCCGATGATCTGATCAAATCCTATCATGGCTCTACCTTTCCTTCCTGACAGCCTCGGATAAATTCTTCTACTTCCCGCATACATTCCTCGCGGTCATTATCGTTGGCAAATCTTCTGTCAATCCCTGCTTTTCTCAGGTTTTCCTCGGAAAAATCTTCTGCGTCCGCCAGAAATCTCCGGCACATTTCCTCAAACTTCCGGTTCTGGGGCTTTTTCTCCCGCTTCAGTGCACGCTCCAACCGGTTTCCGTCGTCCACTTCAATATAAATCGGAACAATCCTGTCCGCCCCGTAATACTCTTTCAGTTTCGCGTAGGATTCCAGCGTGCCGATGGCAATATAATCATTGTGCTCAAGATCGGTATGCTCATCATCCACCGTGAAATATTTCCAGACGCCGTGCATAGTCTGATAAGAACGCATCTCTATCACTTTTCCCTGACGCTGCAGCTTTGCCGCCGCATCATCATCCACAAAATAATATTCTCTGCCGTCCTTCTCCTTTGCGCGAATCGGCCTGGTGGTATACATTACCAGATGTTTTAAATTCAGCTCCGGGTTTTCCGCTACTTTCTCAAAAATAGTGTCCTTCCCCGTGGAGCTTTTCCCCATAATATAGAATATTTTTCCCATTTCAGCCCTCTGAACTGCGTATTTTCGCACCCTTTATCATACTATGAAACAGAGGCTCCTGTCAAATAATAGCTACGTAAGTTCCAGAATTTTATATTCGTATCCACTTTCTTCCATAAGTTTCAGATATGGCCTGGGGTCAAAGTATTCGGGCGAAAATACGCCGGCGTCCTTCCATATTCCCCGTCCAATCAGCTCCAGGGCAAGCGCCGCTCCAAACCCTGTCTGCGCCGTCACCGCCTGACTTGCAAAGCGCCGCATGGATTCCTGGTTGTCGAAGGGCTGATAGAGAAAGTATTCTTTTCTTTTTCCATCCTTCTGTCCAATACAGTGGACGCCCACCACCATTTTTCCAACCATCTCGTCTCCGATATCCTTCGGCTGAGGCGCACAGGCCGCCACTACGTCCCGGGGCACTACCGTCACATTTCCCACCTGTACCGGATGGATGTCCCGAAGCCCCAACCTGTCAAGTACCTTCAGAGCCGTGATAAGGTTTTCATCCAGGCTGATTTTAAATGTCGCCTTTTTCAGTCCGTACTGCTTCAGATAGCGGGGCATCGTTACAACTTCTTCGTGCTCTACCTTTACCAGTGTGTTCTTCCCGACGCCCTCCGGCATCTCAAAGGTTTCCTGTCCGGCAAAAGCCTTTTCCACAAAAAATCCGCCTCTGTCCTCATCATACTCCACATTCGGATTCATCACCTCGTCCAGTACTGTCCATACGTTAAACCCGAACATGATGTCGTCCGGGTCCGCCCCGGGCACAGACAGGTTTCCGCCGTCCTTTACATGCACCTCCCAGAGCTCATCCAAAAGCTCCTCGGCCGCATATTTTGCAAATACATTTACCACCCCGGGGTCAATGCCGATACAGATAAGCGCCATAAGCCCCTTTTCCTTCCATGCCTCATGGCGGTCAAAATTGTACTTCGTCATCGGCTCCGTATAGCTGTTTTCTATCCCCAGCCCGTAAGCCGGATGATCCATCGGCACAGACCAGGTGCCCATGCTTGCATAATTGCATCCGGTGTCAAAGGCGGCGTCGAAAATCATATTGCTGGCAAAAGGCGGCGCCGCATCCATCACAAAGTCAATCCTGTGCTCCCGGATGATCCGCTTTATCTCCTCCCGGTCCCTGGCGTTTACCGCACAGGCCTCAAAGCGCTTATCGCCCCCAAGCATCGCCGTCACTTCCTGCGCCCTTTTCAGGTCATAATCAGAGACGAGCGCATAGGTAAGCCATGCGCCCCTGGGGTCTCTCTCTTTTAATATCTTCAGGATGCTTTCTCCCACAGCTCCTGCTCCAACCAGCATCATTCTCATAAAGCTCTCTCCCGCCTTACCGGCTTCTTTTCACATTTCTCACCGCAAAAACAACAATTCCTCCAAGAACGGCTGCCGCCGCAACCCACGCCCACACCGGCACGTCATAAAGATTGAAGCAGCGGACGCTGATCCACATTTCGTTGATCGCTTCATTCTGTTCCTCATTAAAATACACCATAATGGAAGATCTGGCAATAGCCTCCCGGGAAGGATACTGGGCCGAGAGCTGACGGTTCACCTGATCTGCCGGCGCGGTAATCACATAATCTTCGCTGTCTTCTTCCTCCGTGAAAAAGTACGCAATATCGTACTCCGTCACGTCTTCTTCATCTTCCCCGGCGCCATAGCACCAGTCTGCATACTCAAATATGCGTCCATCCTCCCCGCCGGAGATCACTGATGTATAACCGATATAGTACATATTTCTGATCACATTGTCCGGCCTCGAGGTGAAATTGATAAACGCCTGCGCTGCGTGCTGCTTTGCGTCATTACCCTCCACTCCGCTTTTAAGCATCACCCAGCCGTCAAAATAAATGTTTGTGGCCTCCTGCGGCACAGCAAAGGCCAGCGTAAAATCATCCTCGTCCGCCTGGTCCATGGTGTACACCGCGTCCCCTGACCACTGATAGTTCGCCGCCACTTTTCCCGTCACCATATCGGCTTTCCCGGAGTCTGTCTCAAAGGAATAAGCGTTGTTTTTCACATCCTGCAGATACTCCTGCACCTTTGCAATCATTTCCGGGGAAGTGTCGTTCATTTCTTCCTCCAGCCTTTTCTTATAGTCCGGCTGTGCCCGAAACTCCTCCGAGAGCAGCAAATCTGATTTCAGCGCTCCCACCGCTGCAAAGTAGGAATCCCTTACGTTATCCTTAATCGTCACCTGCCGGCGGTAACTCGGGTCGTCTAAAATTTTCCAGCTTGAGGCGTCCTGCTCTTTTACAAGTTCCGGGTTGTAAACAATGCCCGTAATCCCCCACATATATCCGGCGGCATATCTGCTCCAGGGCTCTCCTGCGATCTCGTTTTCCTCAAAAACAGAGCGGATATAGGGAGATACCCCTTTGATGTAGTAATTATTCTCATCCTCCGCATCAAAAAATTCCTCTGAAAGCGGCGTCAGCCTGCCCTCCGCCATCAGCTTCATAATCATGTATTCCGACGGACAGACAAGATCGTACACATCTCCAAGCGTGAGCATATTGTAGAGATCCTCGTTGGTGCCGAAGGTAGAATACTCTACCTTCACCTTTCTGCCGTAAGTCTCGTAATACCATTTTTCAAAATCTTCCACCATGGAATTTCTGCCAATAATATCTCCGCTTTCCAGGTCGATGGTTTCTTCCTCGTCCCATCCTCCCAGGTCAATGTATTCTTCCCAGCTGCAGATCCGCAGAGTGACCTCCTGTGAATCTGCGCCGTCTGCCTGTGCGCTGCCTGTCGCTGCAGCCATCGTCCAGAACAGCACAGTGCTCAGAATTACGGCAGACAATTTCCCTATATTCCTTTTCATCATACCCCTGCCCTTTCTGAGTTTTCTTTACTGCCCGCCCGCAGGTTCATCAGCACCACCAGCAGGATTACCACCAGGAAAATCACGGTGGACAGCGCCCACAGAGCCGTCTTGATCGTCGTCTGGGCTCCCTTTGTGGCGTTTACCACATAGGTGCTGATGGTATCAAAGGTGGCCGGTTTCGTATAAGTCGCCACAAAATAGTCGTCCAAAGAAAGCGTAACCGCCAGCGCAAAGCCCGACACAATTCCCGGAAATATCTGGGGAATGACAACCTTTCGCAGAGCCTCCGCCGGAGTGGCCCCCAGATCCAGCGCCGCCTCATAGATACTGGCATCCATCTGCTTCAGCCTGGGAGTGACCGACAGGAATACAAAGGGTGCGCACAGCGTCACATGGCCCACGATCAGCGGTATAAAAGTATCCTTGCTCACACCCAGAACCACCACCAGCAGGATACAGATGGAAAATCCTGTAACCACGTCGGCATTTACCACCGGCACCTGGTTCATGGCCGTAATCGCAGAAGAAGTCTTTTTCCCGCTGTAAAAAGCTCCGATGGCGCCCGCTGTTCCCAGCACTGATGCGAGAACGGCTGAAGAAAAGGCCAGAGCCACCGTTCCCAGAATCATATTGCGCAGTTCCGGCGTGGTAAACAGCGTAACGTAATTGTGCATGGAAAATCCCCGGATTGCGCCAAGCTGCGTGGCGTCCGTAAAGCTGTAAACCGCCAGAACCAGAATCGGAAGATACAAAAACAGCAATACAAACACAATGATTACGGCCTTCCATACTTTCTTCATCACAGCAGCGCACCTCCCCTCGGATTATTTTCTTCCTCCATTCCCTTGGTGAACAGTGTAAACAGGCAGATGATCGCCAGCAGAATCAGCGCGATCATAGAACCGCCGTGCCAGTTATAAGCCGCAAAATAGCTGCCGATCAGGCTTCCCATAATGTAAGTGCTGTTATACAACATATCAAGCACCACATAATTCGTCATAGCCGGCAAAAATACCATCGCCACGCCGCTGACGATTCCCGGCACGGAAAGCGGAAGCGTCACCTTAAAAAATGCCTCCGTCTCATTAGCCCCCAGATCTCTGGCCGCCTCCAAAAGCGATTCATCCAGCTTTACAAGCGTATTGTAGATCGGAAGAATCATAAACGGAAGAAAGTCATAAGTCATGCCGATCACCGCGTTCGCAAAGGGATAAAAGGCCAGATTTCCCTCAATCAGCGTAAGGATTTCCTTGAGCGCCGTGATACGCAGAGAAAAATTGATCCACATCGGCATAATAAAAATCATAAGCACCACTGACTTGGCCCTGATTTTGCTCTTTGCCAGAATATACGCCGTGGGATAAGCCAACAATAGGCAGGCCCCGGTGGTTGTCACCGAAACCGCAAAGCTGTAGCACAGCGTTCCCAGCGTATTGGGGTTTGTAAAAAATCCGGTCAGATTCGCCAGTGTAAACTGACCCTGCCCATTCGTAAACCCATAATAAAGAAGCACAACCAGCGGCGCCACCACAAACAGCGCCAGAAAGAGCGCATAGGGGATGCCCAGACTCTTTCGTGAAAATGAAAGTTTGCCCATCTGTTCTCCTCCTTATCTTTTCACCGAAAAAGTCATTTTCTCAACCGGCATAATAAGCCCCACCTGGTCGTCCATATTCCACAGATATTCGTCGTTCACCACAAAGTCCTGACCCATATCCGTATGTATCACGTAGCTGTAGTGATCGCCCTTGTAGATCAGATTGCTGATATATCCCTGCACCAGCCCTTCATCCTGATGATCCGTCAATTTAATGTCCCCGGGCCCGATGGCGGCTATCACCCGGATTCTTCTCGGATCTATTTCTTCTCCGGCAGCGTCCAGAAGGGTTCCGTCCTCCGACCTTCTGCTTCCCCTGATGATTTTTGTCAGGCTGGTATCCAGCACTGTTCCGTTATATTCCAGCCGGTGGCTTTTATTGATCTCCACCGCAAAAATGTTGGTGTGATCCTCCGCAATCATAATATGAATGTTGTCCGGATCCACCTTCATGCCCACAAGCTCTCCGGGCTTCGCCGCTTTCACAGACTGAACAACCATCTCGTTTTTGCCCGACTCCACAGCAATTTCATAATGCATCCCCTTAAAAATCACAGAAGTCACCACGCCTCTTATGGTTCCGTCCTCCGGCGCCGTCAGAATTACATCCTCCGGGCGTACTACCGCCGTAATGTGGGTTCCCTCCTCCACATCATCCACACAGGCAAATTCTCCGCCGCAGAAGCGCGCCTTCAGGCGGCCTGTCATAATGCCGTTAAAAATATTGCTCTCGCCGATAAAGTCTGCCACAAAAGCATTTTTCGGCTCGTTGTAGATGTCCTCCGGCGTGCCGATCTGCTGAGTCTTTCCCTCAGACATTACCACAATCTTATCGGACATGGTAAGAGCTTCTTCCTGGTCGTGGGTCACATAGATAAAGGTGATTCCAAGCTCCTTGTGCATGGCCTTCAGCTCAAGCTGCATCTCTTTTCTCATTTTCAGGTCCAGCGCCCCCAGAGGCTCGTCCAGAAGCAGTATTTCCGGCTCGTTTACCACCGCTCTGGCAATCGCCACCCTCTGCTGCTGCCCTCCGGAGAGCGTAGAGACACGGCGCTTTTCAAACCCTTCCAGATCCACCAGCTCCAAAACCTTTTTCACCTTTTTTTCGATCACATGATCCGGCACTTTTTTCTGCTTCAGCCCAAAAGCAATATTTTCAAAAATATTCATATGAGGAAACAGGGCGTACCTCTGGAACACCGTATTGATAGGGCGCTTATTCGGAGGCAGCTTTGTGATCGGTTTTCCGTTCAGCAGTATCTCTCCCTCCGTAGGAATATCAAATCCTGCGATCATCCGCAGGGTAGTCGTTTTGCCGCATCCCGACGGCCCGAGAAAGGTCACAAATTCGCCGCGCTTTACCTCCAAATTAAAGTCTGATACCGCGTGAAATCCATCCTCAAAGGTTTTGGTAATATGTCTCAGTTCAATAATATTTTCTTTCTGCTCCATCAATAACTCCCTCACAATTTCTCTAAAACATCGGCGGCGTGCTCACCCAGATAAATTTCGCCGGACGACTGCCCGGATTTTCAAGGCGATGCTTCCGCTTTGCCGGATAATAAAAGCTTTCCCCGGATTTTACATGATAAACCTGATCCCCCAGATACAGATTCAGCCTTCCTGAAATCACATAGCCAAATTCTTCTCCGTCGTGGGGCTTATCCTCCTCCAGGCTCTGATGGGGCTGCACCACCACCAGAAGCGGTTCCATCTGGTACTTCTGCGCCACGGGAACAAGCCACTGGATGCTGTTGCCCGCCTCGTCTATTTTCTCAAAAAAACCTTTTTCCGAAAACACAATCTGTTCATCCACCGCTTCTTTAAAAAAATCGGAAGCCGTGGTCCCCAGACACTCAATCAGGTCCAGAAGTGTCACCACCGAGGGAGAAACCTGACCTCTCTCAAGCTGTGAAATAAAGCCCTTTGTCAGCTCTGCCCGGTCCGCCAGCTCCTGCTGGGTCAGCCCGTTTCGGTTGCGCAGATCCCTGATTCTTTCGCCTATCTGTCTGTTTACATAATCTACTTCCATCGGCCGGTTTCTCCTTTCTGAAAGTTATGCCTCATAGTAAACTTAAAATCATTTTTTACTAAACTTTTGATTCTGAGAAAATTATACCTATAATAAACTTTTTGTCAATTATCAATGGTACTTAAGATTGTATTTTTTTATATACAAAACGTGAAAGGCTAAAAAGAAATGGGGCGCTATGAAAGCGCCGCTGTACGAACCCATCGTCCCCTGACAAGACGAACCAGGAAAAAGCAACCCCTGCACACAAGCTCCACGGTCATTGTCGCCCAAACTCCCACCAGCCCGTAAGAGCGTGTGAAAAGCAGTACGGTCAGCACCCGGATTCCCCACATGCTGCACAGATTGATGAGAAAAGGACCCTTTCCGTCCCCGGCTCCCCGCAGCGCGCCGATCACAACAATGCTGACGGCAAACAGCGGTTCCGAAAAAGCCACAATCCGAAGCACACGGGTACTGAGATTTATCACCTCGGTCTCCGGCGTCAAAAGCCGCGTCAGTGAAGGCGCGCACAAAAAGAGCAGCGTGCCTGTAACTGTCACCAGAGCAAAGCCTACCGCCGTAGTGCCATAGGCAAACCGTTTGGCCATATCGGCCCGTCCGGCCCCGATGCTCTGCCCCACCAGCGCCGTAGCCGCAGCCGCCACGCCGTAAGCCGGAAGATAACAGATGCTCTCCGTCTGCACCGCCACATAGTTGGCGGCTACGGAAACCGGCCCCATGGCCGTCACCACAGAGGTCATCACTATCTGCGCCAGACACAGGGTTGTGCGTTCCAGGGCAGCCGGCGTCGCCAGCACAAATGCATTGTGCATACAGACCTTGGTAAAGCGCCATTTTTCCCCTCCCCGCAGGCGCAGAGGCCCCTGCTTCCTGACAAGGAGGACCAGCAAAGCCAAACCGACGCAGACCTGCGCAAGACCTGTGCCGAGAGCCGCCCCTTTTACGCCCAAACCTGCTCCCCACACGGTAAAGCCGCCAATCTGCCTGGACGGATATATGAGGAAGAAATTAAAGACAATATCCAAAAGACACATTCCCACATTCATCAGGCTGGGAAGCAGTACGTTCCCGCTGCATCTGAAAATGCTGGAATACATCGCACAGGCCATATTAAAAGGCAGCAAAGCGCCGATCACGCAGAAATAATCTCTGGCATAGGGCCGAACCGACTGCCCGGCCCCCAAAAGTCCCGGCAGAATCTGTCCAAAAGCCACCGCAAAAACCGCCAGTCCTACTCCAAACACAGCGTTAAACAGAATCGCCTGGCAGAGCACGTTGCGGCTGTCCTGTTCGCGGCCGGCTCCCAGATATTGGGCTACCTGCACGGAAAACCCTACCGCGGCAGCGTTTACAATACCGTTCAGCAGCCAGACGGTGCTGGCCACAACGCCAATCGCCGCCGTGGCCTCATATCCAAGGCTCCCCACCATAGCCGTATCAATATAACTCATAAGCGTCATGACAAGCTGTTCCAAAATAGCCGGAACCGACAGGGAAACCACCAGCTTCATCTGTGTCTTTACAGATATCGTCTCCCCGTTTCGCATAGCTTCGCTTATCTTCAGCATGTTCATCAGAATTTCTCTCTCCTTTGCAATACACTTACCGTTTTTCCGGAATGATCCTGCATGCCCTGCAAAGATAGTCCCTCCCTCCGGCAGGCCTCCAGGCAGCGGATGAGTGCTTCGCTGATCTGCTCCCCCGGCACAATCAGCGGTATTCCCGGCGGGTACAGATAAATATATTCCCCGCATACTCTGCCCACGCTCCCGGCAGTCAAAACATTCTCCTTCGGATATGCATCCGCCTCTGCCATCGTAAGGATGCAGGGATTTAACATCATTTCCCAACTGCAGGCGTTCCCGCCGCCAGGCGCCCTGTCCGGTTCTTCAAAGACCTCTCTCTTTATTTCATTATCCGCTCTGTCCGTTTCCTGATCAAGCTCTTTGTCAAGCTGTTTAAGAGCCGCCAGCAGCCGTTCAAACCCTTCCTGGGTATCAGCAATCGATGTAAGGGCGATTGCATAGCCTCCGGCCTCCATTTCAAGTTCCAGCGAAAACCGGCTGCGCAGCTGACTGCTCAGCCACTTACCGCTTCGGCCCTCTGCGCGCAGAATCAATTTTGAATTATCCTGGGCAAACACGCCCGGCGTTTCCAAACGGCCCCCTGCACTTTGGCTCTCTTTCGCGCCC
>JAUNFZ010000020.1 GCA_030524785.1 Eubacteriales bacterium | reverse complement strand
CAGAAGCCGCAGGATAAACAGAAAATGCGGCAAGAAGCAGAAGCTGCAGGAAAGGCGGAGAACAGTGGGAAAACAGATATGGAAGGCCGGAAATATGCTTTATCCGCTTCCGGCCGTGATGGTGAGCTGCCAGCGGCCGGGAGAGAAGGCAAATATTATCACCGTGGCATGGACGGGAACCGTTTGTACAAATCCGGCTATGCTGTATATTTCGGTGCGCCCGGAACGCCACTCGTATCCGGTGATACGGGAAACGGGCGAATTTGTGGTGAATTTGACAACGGAAAAACTGGTAAAGGCGGCGGATACCTGCGGAGTCCGTTCCGGCAGGGAGATGGACAAGTTTTCGAGGCTTCATCTGACCGCACAGCCTTCGAAGTTCATTCAGGCGCCGGGGATTGCCGAGAGCCCGGTAAACATTGAATGTCGCGTAAGCCAGGTCATAGAGCTTGGATCTCATCACATGTTTTTGGCTGACGTGCTGGCAGTGCATGTGGATGAGCGTTACATTGACAGCAAAGGAAAATTTCATTTAAACGATACTGCTCTGGCGGCATATTCCCATGGAGAGTACCGGGCTTTGGGCCGGCTTTTGGGAACTTTCGGATATTCGGTGAAAAAAAAGAAATCTTAAGAAAAAATCAAGATATGGTAGGGAGAAGCAAAGGATTTTGGAAAATCACTACCAGATATTGTTTCAAATAAATTTCAAAATGTGAGAGAAATATGTCGATAAATTAATTTTTGTTTACAAATCACGAGAATGTGGTATAATTTACGGTAAGGTCTTTGGCGACGAAGACCTTTTAGGGGAATGTAGTACCGGGGAAAAGTGTAAATAATAAAATATTTCGAGGTGTCCAATGGAACAGTATATTATCAAAGGCGGGAATCCTCTCGTCGGCGAGGTAGAAATTGGCGGAGCTAAGAATGCCGCGCTGGGTATTCTTGCCGCGGCCATTATGACAGACGAAACAGTTCGCATTGACAATTTGCCTGACGTTCAGGATATCAACGTCTTGCTGGAGGCAATTGGCCAGATCGGTGCGAAAATCGACAGAATCAGCAGAACATCAGCATTAATTAACGGTTCCGGTATCGGAAGCATCAGCGTAGATTATGAATATATAAAGAAAATCAGAGCCTCTTATTATTTACTGGGAGCGCTTCTTGGAAAATATAAAAGAGCGGAAGTTCCGCTTCCGGGAGGCTGCAATATCGGCAGCCGTCCGATAGATCTTCACCTGAAGGGATTCAAAGCTCTGGGAGCCAAGACAAAGATTCGCAACGGAGCAATCATTGCGGAAGCAGAGCATCTGAGAGGAGCTCATATTTACCTGGATACGGTTTCTGTGGGAGCGACCATCAATATTATGATGGCGGCGTCCATGGCGGAGGGACGCACGATCATTGAAAACTCCGCAAAAGAACCTCATGTGGTGGACGTGGCAAATTTCCTGAACAGTATGGGTGCGAATATCAAGGGCGCAGGTACGGATGTGATCCGTATCCGGGGCGTGGAACGCCTCCACTCTACGGAATATTCGATTATCCCGGATCAGATAGAAGCGGGAACCTTTATGTTTGCCGCAGCGGCTACCAGAGGAGACGTTATCGTAAAAAATGTGATTCCAAAGCATCTGGAGGCTACGTCGGCCAAGCTGGTTGAGATAGGGTGCCAGGTGGAGGAATTTGATGACGCCGTTCGCGTGGTTGCGACGAAACGCCTGAAAAATACGAATGTGAAGACATTGCCTTATCCCGGGTATCCCACGGATATGCAGCCGCAGATCGGAGTGGCGCTGGCGCTGGCCAGTGGAACCAGCCTGGTAACGGAAAGTATTTTTGAAAATCGCTTCAAATATGTGGACGAGCTTGTGCGCATGGGAGCGGATATTAAAGTAGAGGGAAATACAGCCATTATCTATGGTATGGAAAAGCTGACGGGAGCAAGAGTAAGCGCTCCGGATCTTCGTGCAGGCGCGGCGCTTGTGATTGCCGGTCTGGCGGCCGAGGGAATTACGATTGTGGACGACATTGTCTATATTCAGCGGGGCTACGAGTATTTCGAAGAAAAGCTGCGCGGCCTGGGAGCGGAGATTGAAAAGGTTTCCAGCGAGAAAGAAATTCAGAAATTCAAGCTTCGTGTCGGTTAAAAATTTTATATAATATTACCTTTTATTCAGAGTGGTGGAGATACAAAGGATCTGTGAAGCCACGGCAACCCCGGAGACGGAAGGTGCCAACCTGAGCGAGTTACTCGAACAATAAGAGGATTGTGAAAGAAATGAAACAGTCCGATTATTCGGGCTGTTTTTTATGGCCCTCATATATCACATAAGGAGGAATCAACATGGAAAAAAGACTATTTACTTCAGAATCTGTAACAGAAGGCCATCCCGATAAGATGTGCGATGCGATTTCCGATGCTATTTTGGACGCACTGCTGTCGCAGGATCCCATGAGCCGTGTGGCCTGCGAGACGGCGACGACCACAGGCATGGTGTTGGTGATGGGAGAAATTACCACAAAAGCCTATGTAGATATTCAGAAAATTGTGCGCGATACGGTGCGGGAGATCGGCTATACGAGAGGAAAGTATGGGTTTGACGCTGATACCTGCGGCGTGATTACCGCAATCGACGAACAGTCAAAGGACATCGCTCTTGGTGTGGACAAAGCGCTGGAGGCAAAGGAAAATACGCTGTCCGACCGCGAGATTGAGGCAATTGGCGCAGGCGACCAGGGCATGATGTTCGGATATGCCACCAACGAGACGGAAGAATATATGCCATACCCGATCTGGCTGGCACACAAGCTGGCGCGGCGCCTTACAGAGGTGCGCAAGAACGGCACGCTGCCCTATCTGCGCCCGGACGGAAAAACGCAGGTGACGGTGGAATATGATGAGAACGACAGGCCGGTGCGCCTGGACGCGGTTGTGCTGTCTACCCAGCATGATCCCGAAGTGACCCAGGAGCAGATACATGAAGACATCAAAAAGTATGTGTTTGACGCGATTCTGCCAAAAGAAATGGTGGATGAGCATACAAAATTCTTTGTCAATCCTACGGGACGCTTTGTGATTGGCGGACCCCACGGCGACAGCGGACTGACGGGACGCAAGATTATCGTGGATACGTACGGCGGATATGCAAGGCACGGCGGCGGCGCCTTTTCGGGCAAGGACTGCACGAAAGTAGACCGCTCGGGAGCTTACGCAGCCCGCTATGCAGCGAAGAACATCGTGGCTGCGGGACTGGCGGAGAAGTGCGAGATACAGCTCTCCTACGCCATCGGCGTGGCGCAGCCCACCTCCATTATGGTGGACACCTTTGGAACGGGCAAAGTGTCCGACGAGAAAATCACCGAGATTCTCAGAGAGAATTTTGACTTCCGGCCGGCGGGCATCATCAAGATGCTTGACCTTCGCAGGCCGATTTATAAGCAGACAGCTTCCTACGGCCATTTCGGCAGGAGCGACCTGGATCTCCCCTGGGAGAAACTGGACCGCGCGGAGGCGCTGAAGAAGTACTTATGAGACGTGCGCCTGTGAGCAGAAGACAGCGGCGTTTTATAAAAAATTTAGAAAAGCACATGTTTGTTTAGGTGCAAAAGCAGCTCTTTTATGGTATAGTAAAAATGAAAGCTGCCGCATAGACGGCGCTTATGTTTTACTTTCACATGAAGGAGCTGTTTTTATGAAGCTGAAAACAAAGCTGGTGATTTCATTTTGCATCATTGTCATTATGCCGATCGTGATGTTTCTGGGCATTATGATGATCAACGGAAACCGTCAGCTGCAGTATCTCGAAGAATATGCGAATCAGCTTCAGATGTATGAGCAGGAAACCGAAGGACAGGCGTCTGCCGACGGTCAGTCCCATGCGGTGACGCCCGGGGGAATGGTGCCGGAAATACGAAGCTTCCTGAAAGATATGATGATTGCCGCGGTTTTGATTCTTTTCCTGACGGCACTTCTTTTGATTGGATGGATTTATACGGGGATCAATGTGCCGCTGATGAAGCTGAAAAAAGCGACGCACAATATTGCGGAGGGAAATCTCGACTTTACCCTGGAGGTGTCGGGTGATGACGAGATCAGCGATCTGTGCCGGGATTTTGAGGAAATGCGCCTCAAACTGAGAGAGAGCTCGGAGGAAAAGCTGGAGTACGATAAGGAGAGCAAGGAGCTGATCAGCAATATTTCCCACGACCTGAAAACGCCGATCACCGCCATCAAAGGCTATGTGGAGGGAATTATGGACGGGGTGGCGGATACGCCGGAGAAAATGGACCGCTATATCCGCACAATTTATAATAAAGCTAACGATATGGACCGGCTGATTAACGAGCTGACGTTTTACTCGAAAATCGATACGAACCGTATTCCCTATACCTTTGACAAGATCAATGTCAGCAGTTATTTTGAAGACTGCTTTGAGGAGGTCGGGCTTGATCTGGAATCGAAAAATATTGATTTCTCTTATTCGAATTATGTGGATGAGGACGTGGAGGTTATTGCCGACGCAGAGCAGATGAAGCGGGTAATCAACAACATTATCGGAAATTCTGTGAAATATATGGACAAACCGAAGGGCCGCATCAATATTCGCGTGAAGGATGTGGGTGATTTTATCCAGGTGGAGATCGAGGACAACGGCAAGGGAATCGGTCCCAAGGAGCTGCCTTATATTTTCGACCGCTTTTACCGCACGGACGCATCACGAAATTCTTCTATGGGCGGCAGCGGCATAGGGCTTTCCATCGTGCGCAAGATCGTGGAGGACCACGGAGGAAAGATCTGGGCCAGCAGCAAGCCGGGCACAGGCACAGTGATGTATTTTGTTCTGAGAAAAGTAACGGTGGCGCAGCCAGCGTAAAAATAGTAGCAGGAGGAAGCAGCAAATGAGTAAGATACTGATTATCGAGGATGAGGAGAGTATCGCAGAATTAGAGAAGGACTACCTGGAGCTGAGCGGATTTGAGGTGCAGACAGAGCGGCGCGGCGATGCGGGGTTGCAGTGCGCGCTGCAGGAAGACTTTAACCTGGTGATTCTTGATCTGATGCTGCCGGAGATGGACGGCTTTGAAATCTGCCGCAAGATCCGGGAGAAGAAGGATATCCCGGTGCTGATGGTTTCTGCAAAAAAGGATGATATTGACAAAATCCGGGGCCTGGGCCTGGGCGCCGACGACTACATGACGAAGCCCTTCAGCCCCAGCGAACTGGTGGCCCGCGTGAAGGCGCATCTCGCCCGTTATGAAAGGCTGGTACACTCCAACGTAAAAGAAAACGACATTGTGGAAATCCGGGGAATCAAGATCGACAAAACGGCCCGCCGCGTCTGGATTAACGGCGAGGAAAAGCCTTTTACCACAAAAGAATTTGACCTGCTGACGTTTCTGGCGGAAAATCCGAACCGGGTGTTTACCAAGGAAGAACTGTTTCGGGAAATCTGGGATATGGAGTCGATTGGCGATATCGCTACGGTGACCGTCCATATCAAAAAGATCCGCGAAAAAGTGGAGACGAATACTTCAAAGCCCCAGTATATCGAAACAATCTGGGGAGTGGGATATCGGTTCAAAGTCTGAATAGGAAAAAGAAAACCTGTCAACACTCTATACATCAACCGGGTGTTGGGAGGTTTTTTATTGGAGAAATATAAGAGATATCTGCGCTGCTGCCTGGCGGCGCTGGCGGGTGCGGCGGCGTTTTCGTGGTTTTTTCCGCAGATCGCTTTTGAGGACAGCGTAAAGGCGGTCATCCCCGAGGAACGGCAAAAAGAAATCGAAGGCATACTGACGCCGGAGGACTGCATAAAATTATTTCGCGTATCGGAGAGCAACTTTAAGATAGCGTGGAAATTTGCGCAAAATCATTGACGAAAAACGCGCCGGATGGTACATTAGTTGTATAAATATTAACGGTGATTGGGTGCAAAAAAGGGGTGTTTCATATGGCGGAAGCGAGGATAAGTACGGTAAAGGAAATCGTTGAGAAAAGCAAGTACCTTGTCGCCATCAGCGGCAGCGGTATGCAGCGGGGATGCGGACATATGAGCCTGCGGGATCAGGAGAGGGCGTACGACATTGAGGCGGAATACGGCTATTCTCCGGAGGAAATGTTCAGCAGCGCATTTTATAATACCCGGACGGAGCCCTTTTACAAATTTTATAAAAAAGAAGTGCTGTCCCAGGATATGAAACCGGGGCCGGCCTATAAAACGCTGGCGCGGCTGGAGGAAAAGGGCGTGCTGAAGGCCATTATTTCCAGAGAAATCTACGGCCTCTGCGCGGAGGCGGGATGCAAAAATATCATTCAGCCCCACGGCTCTGTGGAAAAAAATCACTGTCCCAGATGCGGCAGAGAATATTCCAAGCAGTATTTAAAAGACGCAAAGAAAGTGCCGATCTGTGAAAAATGCATGGTTCCCATTCGCCCGGGCATCCGTCTGTACGGAGAAATGATCGACAATGCGGTGATGACAAAGGTGGCGAATGAGATTTCAAAGGCGGATGTGCTTCTGGTGCTGGGCGTGCGCCTTGACCAGGAATTTTGCGAGAATAATCTGTCATATTATACGGGCGATAAGCTGATTCTCATCACCGACCGGCAGGAGCACGGCGATGAAAATGCGGATTATGTGATTCACGGGGATTTGAATGAGCTGGTGCCGCAGCTTTTATAAGAGAGGAATTACGGTCAATGAAAAAGATTATGATTTTAGGAGCTTCCTATTCGCTTTTGCCGCTGATTGACGCGGCAAAGCGTTTGGGCTATAGTACGGTGGTGACGAGTATTCCCGGAAATTATCCGGGTTTTTCTGTTGCGGACGAAGTGTGCTATGCAGACATTACGAATCCGGCGGAGGTTTTGGAGGCCGCCAGGAAGCATCAGGTGTCGGGTATTGCAACCTGCAGTATGGATGTGGGGCTTCGCAGCCAGGGCTATACAGCCACGCAGATGGGGCTTTGCGGCCCATCCTGGGAAGCGGTGCAGAAATGTACAAATAAGTATGAGATGAAGAAAGCCTTTGTGAAAGCGGGAGTGAACACGGCGGCTTTTGTTCAGGTCCGTAGTCTGGAGGAGCTGAAGGAAGTCCTTGAGAAGATGTGTTTTCCGGTGATGATCAAAGCGGTGGACCAGATGGGAAGCCGGGGTATTTTCCGGTGTGATACGCGGGAAGACGCGCTGCGTTTTTACCCGCAGACGATGGTTGCCACAAAGCAGGATTACTGTATTGTAGAAGAATTTCTGGAGGGGACAATTTTTGGTGTGGAAGCCATGGTGGAAAACGGACGTCTGGTGTACGTGCTTCCGGTGAGCACCCTTTTGCATGAGGGAAATCCGCCGTTTCCGATGGGCCATGCGGTGCCCTGGGTGAAAGGCCAGCCCTTTGCGGAAAAGGTGCGAAAACAGGTGGAGCTTGCAGTGCAGGCGCTTGGCACAGACAATTGCCCCATGAATTTTGATATGATGCTGAAAGACGGAGAGATTTACATAATCGAAGGCACGGCCAGAGCCGGTGCCACCGGACTGTCCCAGCAGGTGGGAATGTACTTTGGAGTGAATTACTACGAGATGATCGTGCGCCTGAGCATGGGGGAGGAAGTATCTTCATATTTTCAGCAGCCGCCCCGGGTGTGCAGCGAAGTGCGTCTTCTGGAGGCGAAAAAAGAAGGAATTGTGGAAGAAATTATTCCCGGTACGGCAGTGGGAGAAAATCTGGTGGATTTGTCCTTTAACATAGCGCCGGGGGATACTGTGTGCCCCATGACAAATGGCAGGGACCGGATTGGCCAGGTAATTGTAAAGGGCAATAGCCCCGAAAACTGCGGGCGTTTTCTGAAAGAAGTGCTGGAAAGAATTGAGGTAAAGACCAAAGATGAACAGTAACGAAAAAAAGAAAAAGCTGCCCTGGGTGCTTTTTGTGCTGCATTTAAGCCTGATGGTGAGCTCTATAAGCGGCGTGCTTTCAAAGAAAGCCGCAGCGGAGGAATTTCTGTCTGTGCCCTGGATGGTCTACTATGCGGGGGTTTTGCTGATTATGCTTCTGTACGCCGTTGTGTGGCAGCAGATTTTAAAGTATCTGCCTCTGTCCGTAGCTTATTCCAATAAACCCGTGGGACTGGCCTGGGGGATGATCTGGGGAGCCATTTTCTTCCAGGAAAAAATTACCTGGAATATGATTTTGGGGGCGATTGTTATTTTTATTGGCATTTATATGGTGGTGACGGCAGATGAATAGTGTATGGCTTTACGCTGGAATTATGGTATGCTCGGTATTTATGGCTTCTCTGGCGCAGATGCTTCTGAAGATATCGGCAAATAAAACATATCCTTCAAAAATAAGAGAATATATGAACGGCTACGTGATCGCCGGCTACGGATTGC
Organism: Eubacteriales bacterium; assembly: GCA_030524785.1. Taxonomy (GTDB): domain Bacteria; phylum Bacillota; class Clostridia; order Lachnospirales; family Lachnospiraceae; genus Marvinbryantia. The sequence goes on along the minus strand of JAUNFZ010000020.1, from coordinate 30,772 downwards.
TTCTATTGTCCACGCTGGTTACCATGATTGCACTGAAGAAGATTCCGCTGTCCTGGTCAACTGTGATCGAGTCCATCGGGTATTTTTTTGTGTTCGTCATGGGCTGTGTGTTTTTGAAGGAGAAGGCCTCCAAAAGAAAAATTCTGGGGATTGCGGTAATTTTTGCCGGAGTCGTTATTTACCTGATTTAAAGGAGAAAAGAGGAAAAAAGTATGCTTTTGTCTATTGTGATTCCCTGTTATAACTCAGAGCAGACGATCGGCAAGGTCGTGGAAACAAGCATGGAAGTCATTGACAAAATTGAGGGGATGGAATGTGAGTTTGTGCTGGTGAACGATTTCTCCAGGGACAAGACATGCCAGGAAATCTGGAAACTGGCGGAGAAATACCCGAATGTGAAGGGGATTAATCTGGCAAAAAACTTTGGACAGCACAATGCGATTATGGCGGGCCTGCGGGCGGCAGAGGGAGATTATATTATGGGAATGGACGACGATATGCAGACGCATCCTTCCCAGATACCGGCGTTTATTGAGAAGATGAACGAAGGCTACGACGTGGTGTTCGGCGTGTACCGGAAGCGAAAGTTTAATTTTATGAAGAATCTGGTCAGCAAGATTGCGGCTTTTATTATGTGGCATATGGTAGAACGGCCCAAAGGGCTGGAGGCGAGCAATTACTGGTGCTGCAGAAAGTATGTCCGGGATGAAATGATCCGGTACGACAGCTACAACCTGTACCTGCAGGTGCTCTTTTACCGCACCACGGGAAATATTGCCAATATCGAGATTGAGCATTTTTCCAGGGAAGTGGGGCAGTCCAATTATAACTTCAAGAAATCCCTGCGTCTGTTTATGGCTTTTATGAATTACACTGTAATTCCTCTGCGGCTGGCGACTTGTCTGGGAGCGCTGTGTTCTATTGCGGGATTTATCGGGGCGGTGGTTGTGATTGCGCAGAAAATCGTGCTGCCTGATGTGGCTATCGGCTGGCCTTCATTGATGTGCACCATGCTGATTCTGTTTGGATTTTTGTTCCTGATGCTTGGAATTATCGGGGAGTATATAGGAAAATGTATTTTAAACATCAGCAAGACGCCTCAGTATGTCGTGCGTGATACTATCAATATAAAAGAGACGGAAGGCAAAGAAACGTATGAAGAAATTAGTGATTATCGGCGCGAATGAATTTCAGCTTCCGCTGATTGTAAAAGCACGCGAGATGGGATATGAGACCCATGTGTTTTCCTGGAGCAGAAAAGATGCAGGAGCGGCGAAGGCAGACGCCTTTTATGAGATCAGTATCACGGAAAAGGAAAGGATTTTGGAAAAATGCAGGGAAATCTGTCCGGATGCGGTGGCGACAATCGGTTCTGACCTTGCAAATGTGACCGTAGCTTATCTGGCAAAGGAGCTTGGGCTTCCGGGAAACAGCCCGGAGTGTGTGTTTCGCTCCACCAATAAAGCGGCCATGCGCAGCGCTTTTTTGCAGGCGGGGATTCCGGTGCCGTTTTTTAAGAAGGTGGCGTGCGCGGAAGATATTTCCCGGGAGGAACTGGCTTATCCTGTGATTGTAAAGCCTACGGACCGTTCCGGCAGCAGGGCGATTACCAAGGTGGAGAGGCCTTCTCAACTGGCGTCGGCAATTCGCGAGGCGATAGAACAGTCCTTTGAAAAGCAGGCAATCGTGGAAGGATATATTGAGGGGCAGGAGTACAGCATGGAGACTATCAGCTTTGAGGGGAGACACACCTGCCTGGCGGTCACAAAAAAGTTTACCACCGGCGAGCCTCATTTTATCGAAGTGGGCCATCTGGAACCGGCGCCCATTTCGGAAAAACAGCGGGAGAGCGCGGTGGATATGGTCTTTCGCGGGCTGGACGCCCTTGGGGTGAAAAGCGGCGCTTCCCACGCGGAATTTCGGATTGACGGCCGGGGAAGGGTGCGGATTATCGAGATCGGCTCCCGCATGGGGGGCGACTGTATCGGCTCTCATCTGGTTTCGCTCTCTGCCGGGGAGGACTATGTGAGGATGGTAATCGACACGGCCTTTGGGCACAGCCCTGTTTTTTGTTCCGAACCCCTTCATAAATGCTCGGCGATTCGCTTTATCATGGAAAAACGTGATATGGATTATCTTGAAAAAGTAAAGAAGAATTACCCGGACTGCCTGCGGGAGACAAGGCTTACAGATATCCCCGGCAGCCACGCCGTGGTGGACAGCGGCAGCCGGTTCGGATATTATATCCTGCAGACGGATACGATGCAGGAGATGAAAGAGATTCTCGCTGAGGACAGCGGTCTTTTTACGGATTGTTCTTTTTGTTAAACGCCGCCCGTTTGCGCATGGTGGGATCAAGGATCTTTTTGCGGATGCGCAGGCTTTTCGGCGTCACTTCCAGAAGTTCATCAGTATCAATAAACTCCAGGGCCTCCTCCAGGCTTAAAATCTTTGGCGTCGTCAGCTTCAGGGCGTCGTCGGAGCCGGAAGCCCTGGTGTTTGTCAGATGTTTTGTCTTGCAGACGTTCAGTTCGATATCGTCTGTTTTTCCATTTTGTCCGATTACCATACCGGAATATACTTTTTCGCCGGGGCCGATAAACAGCGTGCCGCGCTCCTGAGCGGAAAACAGACCGTAGGTTACAGACTCGCCGGATTCAAAAGCGATCAGGGAACCCTGTTTGCGGTACTGGATTTCTCCCTTGTAGGGGGCATAACCGTCGTAGACGGTATTCAGGATACCGTTTCCCTTTGTGTCTGTCAGAAATTCTCCGCGGTAGCCGATAAGGCCCCTGGAGGGGATTGAAAATTCCAGCCGGGTGTAGCCGCCGCTTGCCTGGCTCATACCCTGCAGTTCGCCTTTTCTGGTGCTGAGTTTGTTGATCACAGTTCCGGAAAATTCCTCCGGGACGTCCACGTAGGCCAGCTCCATCGGCTCCAGCTTTCTGCCGCGGTCGTCTGTTTTATAGATTACTTCCGCCTTGCTGACGGCAAATTCATAGCCCTCCCGGCGCATATTTTCAATCAAAACGGACAGATGAAGTTCTCCGCGGCCGGAAACCTTAAAGGTATCCATATCCTCTGTTTCTTCTACCCGGAGACTGACGTCCGTATTCAGTTCGCGCATCAGGCGTTCCCGCAGATGGCGCGAGGTCACGTACTTGCCTTCCTGGCCGGCCAGGGGGCTGTCGTTTACCATAAAATGCATGGCGATGGTGGGCTCGGAGATTTTCTGGAAGGGAATCGCCTCCACGTGCTCCGGGGAGCACAGCGTATCGCCGATATGAAGGTCCGCAATGCCGGAGATGGCTACGATGGAGCCTGTGCCGGCCTCCGTCACATCTACTTTATTCAGGCCGTCAAACTCATAGAGCTTGCTGATTTTTACTTTTTTCTGCTTATCCGGTTCGTGGTGGTTTACCAGCACAACTTCCTGATTTACCCGGATGGAGCCGTTGTCCACCTTGCCCACGCCGATGCGGCCCACATATTCGTTATAGTCGATGGTGCTGATCAATACCTGCAGGGGAGCGCTTTCATCTCCCGTGGGGGCAGGAATATAGTTGATGATCGTCTCAAACAGCGGCGTCATATCGAGGTGTTCGTCGGAGAGCTCAAGAACAGCGTAGCCTGCCTTTGCAGAAGCGTACACAAAGGGGCAGTCGAGCTGTTCGTCGGAAGCGTCCAGATCAATAAACAGTTCCAGAATTTCGTCAATTACCTCGGCGGGCCTTGCCTCCGGGCGGTCGATCTTGTTGATGCAGACAATGACCGGAAGATCAAGATCCAGGGCTTTGCGGAGAACAAATTTTGTCTGGGGCATGGAACCCTCAAAGGCGTCTACCACGAGGATTACGCCGTCCACCATCTTCAGGACGCGCTCTACCTCGCCTCCGAAATCGGCGTGGCCCGGCGTATCTACAATGTTGATTTTGTAATCTTTATAATATACGGCTGTATTCTTGGAGAGGATGGTAATACCGCGCTCCCGCTCGATATCGTTGGAGTCCATCACACGCTCCGCTACTTCCTGATTTTCGCGGAATACGCCGCTCTGTTTTAAAAGCTCGTCTACCAGCGTCGTCTTACCATGGTCTACATGGGCGATAATTGCAATATTTCTTATATTTTCCCGATTCATAAATTTCCCTCTTTCTGTTATTTCACTGCATTTCAGTATACCAGAATTTTTTGAATTGACAAGGGGATTGTGACGAAATGATGCTCGAATTATGACGAATCCTGGAGACAAATTTTTAAAGATTTTAGGAATAAATTTTCTGCCTCCGGAATAGACATATGTATATAGCGAAATTGAAGAAAGGTGTTCTGTGACATCAAAAGAAATACGTTGTAACGAAGAAGGGAGAACGCATACATATGTCAGACAAAATTATTGAGAATAATCAGGTGTCTATTATAGGGGAGATTGTCTCCGAATTTTTGTTCAGCCATGAGGTGTTTGGGGAGGGCTTTTACCTGGTGGAGGTGCTGGTGAAACGCCTGAGCGAGTCGTCGGATCGTATTCCGGTAATGATATCCGAGCGGCTGATCGACGTGACGCAGGATTACCGGGGCTCTTATATCCGGGTGACAGGGCAGTTCCGTTCCTATAACCGTCACGAAGAAAAGAAGAACCGGCTGGTATTGTCGGTGTTTGCCAGGGAGGCCGTATTTACGGAGGAAGAAACGGACAAAGTAAAGACAAATCAGATATTTCTGGACGGATATATCTGTAAGAGCCCTGTTTACCGAAAAACGCCCCTGGGGAGAGAAATTTCCGACATGTTGGTGGCGGTCAACCGCCCCTATGGGAAATCGGACTACATTCCCTGCATCTGCTGGGGCAGAAACGCCCGCTTTACGTCAAATTTTGAGGTGGGCGGACGCGTGCAGATCTGGGGGAGAATCCAGAGCCGCGAGTATGTGAAAAAAATAGACGGTGATATTGCGGAGAAGCGGACGGCGTACGAAGTTTCTGTCAGCAAACTGGAGTGGCTGGGCTGATTGGTCCATTTGCATTTTCTGCGCAAATATGGTATGCTTATGAAACAAGGCACGGTGTAAGCCAAAGGAAAACGTGCAGGCGGCGGATAGCCGGGAGGGTACGAGATGGAAAAAGGGTTGGTATGCATATTCTGCGGAGAGGGAAAAGGCAAAACTACAGCTGCAATCGGTAAAGGGATTCAGGCCGCGAGCGTAGGAAAAACGGTTATGATTATACAATTCCTGAAAAAACGCCAAAGCGACGGGATCGGCTTTATACAGCGCCTGGAGCCGGAAATTAAGCTGTTCCGATTCGAGCGTTCCGAAAATTCCTATGCAAATCTTTCTGAGGAGGAAAGAAAAGAGGAATGTGCCAACATAAGAAACGGCCTGAATTTTGCACGTAAAGTGATTACGACGCAGGGATGCGACGTGCTGATTCTTGACGAAGTGTTGGGGCTTGTGTCGGCGGGGATCATAGACGCGGAGGAAATCAGGAATCTGATAGCCGCCAGAAGCGGTGCAATGGATTTGATCCTCACGGGAGTTTATAAGTGCGAGGAATTGTGGGAGATGGCCGACGAGGTGACGGTAATGCAGATGATGAAATCATCAAACCAGTGAAGGTGCGGATGAAACCGGACCGCCAAATCGTGCAGGGTCAAATCGTGCGATAACCCGTCAAATCGGTGATTGACAAGGTTTTTTAATAATGATATTATGGAAATAATTAAACAGGTTTTAGTAGAGGTCGCGTTTTTCAAGAGTAGGCAGCCGGATGTGTTCAGGCTCAGGGGAAGACTGTCAAAAGGGGAAGACGCCGAAAGGTACAGTACCTGGAGCTGTATACTTGGGCATAGGGTGAACAACCATATGACTGTCATCAGAATTGATGGGGAGCTATCTAAAAGCGGTAATTGTGCATGATTACAGAGATTTTGGGGCAGACTCCTTTGGTTCTGCCCTGTTTTTGTGATTACTGAAAAGGAGGAAGTATAATGGCTATTTTTGAGGGTGCAGGCGTTGCAATTGTTACGCCGATGAAAGAAAACGGAGACGTAAATTATGAAAAACTGGGAGAACTTTTGGAGTATCAGATTGCGAACCATACGGATGCGGTCATTATCTGCGGGACAACGGGGGAATCCTCCACACTGACCCACGAGGAGCATCTGGATGTGATAAAGTACGCGATTGATAAGGTGGCAAAACGCGTTCCTGTCATTGCAGGCACCGGCTCCAACTGCACGGAGACGGCGATTTATCTGTCCCAGGAGGCCCAGAAGGCGGGGGCGGATGCGCTTCTTCTGGTAACGCCCTACTACAATAAGGCTACCCAGAAAGGATTAATCCAGCATTATACCCGGATTGCAGATTCTGTAAAGCTTCCCATTATTCTTTATAATGTTCCCGGAAGAACCGGCTGCAATATTCTCCCGGAAACAGCGGTGACGCTGGCGAAAAATGTGAAAAATATTGTGGCGATCAAAGAGGCATCCGGAAACATCGCGCAGGTGGCGAAGCTGATGAGCCTTGCGAAGGGATGCATCGACCTGTACTCGGGAGAAGACGGGCAGGTAGTTCCGGCGCTTTCTCTGGGCGGCAAGGGCGTGATCTCCGTTCTGTCAAACATTGCCCCCCGCGAGACGCACGATATGGTGGCGCTTTACCTGGAGGGAAAGACAAAGGAGAGCTGCGATATCCAGCTGAAAGCGATTCCCCTGGTGGATGCGCTGTTCTGTGAGGTGAACCCGATTCCTGTAAAAACCGCGCTGAATCTGATGGGAATGGAAGTAGGACCGCTGCGCGGCCCTCTCTGTGAGATGGAAGAAGCAAATGTGGAAAAGCTGAAAAAAGCTATGATAGATTTTGGAATTGAACTGGCGTAAAAGGAGAAGAAAATGGTAAGAATAATAATGCACGGCTGCAACGGCCATATGGGACAGGTGATTTCCGGGCTGGTGGAGCAGGACGCGGGCGCGCAGATCGTGGCCGGGATTGATGTGGCGGATAACAGAGCCAACAGTTATCCGGTATTTACGAAACTGGAGGACTGCGGCATAGAAGCGGATGTAATGATTGATTTTTCCTCTTTTCGGGCGGCGGACGGTGTCCTGGACTACTGCGCCGCAAAGAAGCTGCCTCTGGTGCTGTGTACCACGGGGCTTAAAGAGGAGCAGTTGGAGCATATAAAAGAGAGCAGCAAAAAGACGGCCATTCTGCGATCGGCAAATATGTCTCTTGGCATCAATACGCTGATGAAGCTTCTTAGGGATGCGGCGAAAGTGCTGGCGGAGGCCGGATTTGATATGGAGATTGTGGAAAAGCATCACCGTCTGAAATGCGACGCCCCCAGCGGGACGGCGCTGGCGCTGGCAGATTCTCTCAACGAGGCTATGGACGGAAAATACCATTATGTATACGACAGAAGCCAGGTACACCAGCAGAGAGAAGACCTGGAGATCGGCATTTCGGCAGTGCGGGGAGGTACGATTGTGGGAGACCATGATGTGATTTTTGCAGGGCCGGACGAGGTAGTTACATTCAGTCACAGAGCATATTCCAAGACAGTGTTTGGAAAAGGCGCGGTGGAGGCGGCAAAGTATCTTGCCGGAAAAGCCCCGGGTCTTTATGACATGCAGGATGTAATAAATCCTTAGCAATTGCTTAATTTTTTCAGGGTATATCTGAATATTTATGGAAATTCGTTGACTTTTCCGGTGAAAAAAAGATATACTATGCGCAAAAGGGGATATAGAAAAATAGGAGGAAAAAAGATGAAAAAATTCACATTATGTTTGCTGGTACTGTCAGCCGCAGCAATGCTGTCGGGCTGTAAGGGGGCGCAAAAAGAGACGGAAGCTCCTACGGAGCCGCCCACAACGGAGGCAGTCACAGAGCAGACAGAACCGGTTACAGAGGCGCCCACAGAGACGGAAAAAGAGGACAGCATGAATCGGACAAGAAGTCTTAAGGGACTCGTGAAGGCTTCGGGAACAGATACGCTTACGATTCAGACGGAGCGGGGCAAGGAACTGGAATTTTCGATTGCGGGTGCAGACATACAGCTTTCAAGCGGTATTCAGACAGGCAATAACGTTACGATTCTTTATAAGGGAACGATCAGCGGCACAGATACTTCGGCAGCCCGGGTTTTGATGGTAAAAGATCTGGATGCGGGAGAAACCCCGGTGACGGAGGGAGAACTTCAGACAGAAAATGAAGTGGCAGATCCCGATGCGGGAGCCGGCTCTATCGGAGGAACGATTGAAGACTTAAATACCGACAGAATCGTGATTGTGGCGGACGACGGCGAATCCTATTATTTCTCGCTGTATGAGGCCAGCGTAAATCTTGTCAATGGAATGAAGCAGGGCAATTATGTGACGGTCGACTACGTAGGCGATATTTACGGACCGGATCTGGTTCCGGCGACGTCGGTTACGGACAATGATCCCGCCAGCGGCGACGCCACGGTAAAGCCGGGTCCCTCTGCCCAGGGAGAATATTCTTATGTGAACGGTACGGTGGAAGACTGCAGCATGACTACCATCACGATTCTGGCGGACGACGGCACGGAACTGTCCTTTGATACTTCCAATGCCACGTATTACTATTCAAACGGCATCATGGCAGGCAGCTATATTACGGTTGAGTACACAGGAACGCTGGACGGCGTGAATACGACGGGCGTGACAGCCGCTGCCGTTTACGATTATACGGAGAGCGGTGCAGACACCGGAGACGGCGCTGAAGGAGCAGAAGACGGCGCGGTTGCTGATGCAGAAGACGGCGGCGCGGCTGATGAGGGCGCCGTGGACGATGGAGCCGGCATGGATGATGGAGTCAGCATGGCTGACGACGGTGCGGCTGCTGATGCGGGAGACGGACAGGCAGATATGGGTTCTGACGGAGCGCAGGCATAATTTTTCCGGACAGCAGTTTAGGAAAACAGAAATTTCTGGAAAGACGGCGGAATGTGGTTTTGCACATTCCGCTTGTACTTTTGCTTCACATGTTTTAGAATGAAGCTATAAGAACATAATCGGAAGGCAAGGAATGTAATGATATGAAGAAGGTAGCAATTGTAACGGACAGCAACAGCGGCATAACACAGCAGGAAGCGGAAAAAGCGGGGATTTTTGTATTGCCGATGCCGTTTTTTATTCACGAGGAGCTCTATCTGGAGGGAATTACGCTCACACAGGAAGAATTTTATGAAAAGCTTCAGGGAGACGCCGATATCAGTACCTCTCAGCCTTCCCCGGGAGCTGTGACAGAATTGTGGGACAGGGTGCTAAAGGAATATGATGAGCTGGTGCATATCCCAATGTCCAGCGGGCTTTCCGCCTCCTGTGAATCGGCCATGGCTCTGGCGAGGGATTACGAAGGCCGGGTCTTTGTAGTCAATAATCAGAGAATTTCAGTGACCCAGCGCCAGTCTGTGCGGGATGCGCTTGTCCTCGCAGAGAGGGGAGAAAGCGGGGCAGAAATTAAAGAAACGCTGGAGAAAATGAAGATGGAATCCAGTATTTATATTACGCTGGAGACATTAAAGTATCTGAAGAAGGGCGGAAGAATCACTCCGGCCGCCGCAGCGCTGGGCACGATTCTGAATTTGAAGCCGGTGCTGCAGATTCAGGGAGAAAAACTGGATGCATTTTCCAAGGCCAGAGGAAAAGCGAAGGCCAGGAAAATTATGCTTCAGGCTATGCACAGGGATTTTGAGGAACGTTTCCCGGAGGAGGTTGCCGCGGGAGCCATGACGCTCTGGGCGGCTTACGGTGGAAACACAGAGGAAGCCCAGGAGTGGTTAAAAGAAATAAAAGAGAGCTTTCCGGGAATGGAATGTACCATGAACCCGCTGTCTTTGAGTGTGGCCTGTCATATAGGCCCGGGTTCTCTGGCCATCGCATGCGCCAAAAAGGTGGTCTGAGACTGATGGCAAATCTTACAATTTGATGATCTGCGCGGGAATTGGCGGATCGTTGGGACGGTTGTAGTACTCTGTGACAAGAACGAGATATTCTTTTGAATGTAGTGTTTTCAGCCATGAAAGCACTGCATTTTTTTCTTCATATCCCGTGTCGCCGCCGCTGTAGATGCAGACGCTCAAAAGGCCGCCCTTTTTCAGAAGCTTCAGGCTTTGGGAAAGCGCTTCCAGGGTGGTTTCCGCCCGGGTAGCAAGAAGATGGTCGCCTCCCGGGAGATATCCAAGATTAAAGGTAATGCAGTCCACGGAGTCCGGGGCTGCATACTGTTTTAAATGGACATGGGAATCCAGAATCAGCTCGTAATTGCAGAAGGGCAGCGCCTTTTCCAGCCGTGCCCGGGTATGCTTAAGGGCTGCGGGCTGGATGTCGAAGGCCAGCACGCGCCCCCTGGGACCTGCCAGAGAGCACAGATGCTGTGTGTCGCTGCCGTTTCCCATGGTGGCGTCAATACAAAAGGCGCCGGGCGATACATGGCCGCTCATCATCCGGCGGCACCATGAGGTAATCTGATAGTCCTGCTGTTTCATAATAGAGAACTCCTTTTTCTGTGCTCTGCATCACTGCTCTGCCTGATAATTCAGGGCCGCCTCCACAAAGCCCCGGAACAGGGGATGAGGACGGTTTGGCCTGGATTTCAGCTCTGGGTGCGCCTGGGTGGCAATAAAAAACGGATGATCCGGAAGCTCAATCATTTCCACAATGCGGCCGTCCGGGGAGAGGCCGGAGAGAACCATGCCGCTGTCCGTCAGCACTTTCCGGTAATCGTTATTAACCTCGTAGCGATGGCGGTGGCGTTCGTGGATTGTCTCTGTGCCGTATAATTGGTAGGCGCGGCTGTGTTTATCCAGCACGCAGGGATAGGAACCAAGGCGCAGGGTGCCGCCGATATCCTCAACGCCGTTTTGATCCGGCATCAGCGCAATCACGGGATGGGTGGTGGCAGGATTCAGCTCAATGCTGTGGGCGTCCTGAAGCCCGGCTTTACAGCGGGCATATTCCACAATGGCAAGCTGCATGCCCAGGCAAAGTCCAAGAAACGGAACCTGGTGCGTGCGGGCATAGTGAATGGCAATAATCTTTCCGTCGATGCCGCGGTCGCCAAATCCTCCGGGCACCAGGATACCGCTGACGTCCCCCAGCATTTCTTCTGCGTTTTCTTCCGTGACAAGCTCAGAATCAATCCATTTAATGTGGACGGTGGACCGCTCGGCGATGCCGCCGTGTTTTAATGCTTCCACAACGCTGATATAAGCGTCGTGAAGCTGGGTATATTTTCCCACAAGGGCGACGGTGACGTCCTTTGTGGGGCTGCGCAGAGCGTCAACCATGGAGATCCAGTCGCTCAGATCCGGCTCGGGGCAGGGCAGATTCAGACATTCGCAGGCCACCTGCGCAAGCTGCTCCTGTTCCATGGCAAGAGGCGCCTCATAGAGGTATTCCACGTCGAGATTCTGCAGTACATGGCTTACCGGTACGTTGCAGAACAGGGCAATTTTTTCTTTGATGCCCGGTTCCAGGGGAAGCTCCGAACGGCATACAAGAATGTCCGGCCAGATGCCCATGCCCTGCAGCTGTTTTACACTTGTCTGGGTGGGTTTTGTCTTCATTTCGCCGGAGGCTTTAATATAAGGAATTAAAGATACGTGGATCAAAATGGCGTTCTCCCGGCCTACGTCGTGCTGAAACTGGCGGATGGCTTCGAGAAACGGCTGGCTTTCAATGTCGCCCACAGTACCGCCCACTTCGATGATGGCAATGTGCATATCTTCCGAAGTATAATTGCGGTAGAAGCGGCTTTTGATTTCGTTTGTAATATGAGGGATGACCTGAACGGTGCCGCCGCCGAAATCTCCCCGGCGCTCCTTCTGAAGAACCGACCAGTAGATTTTTCCCGTGGTGACGTTAGAATTTTTGGTAAGGCTCTCATCGATAAAGCGCTCGTAGTGGCCAAGATCAAGGTCGGTTTCCGCGCCGTCGTCGGTGACGAACACTTCGCCGTGCTGAATCGGGTTCATGGTTCCGGGGTCAATGTTGATATAGGGATCAAATTTCTGCATGGTGACTTTGTAGCCCCGGGCCTTTAAGAGACGCCCCAGAGAAGCGGCGGTGATTCCCTTTCCGAGACCGGACACAACGCCTCCCGTGACAAATACATATTTTACCGGCATGGTGGTTTCCTCCTTAAGCAATGTGAAAGTATTAAACAAAGTGTGCGCTTGCCGCACACTTTCGCGCCCGAGCGGTGCTGTCTACAGCTAATTTCTTCTCCGCGAGGTGCGCATCCTTTATATCATGGAAACGCAGTTTCCTATGATATAAAAAAGGGTGTATCTTTCCCCAAAACAGAAAAAGATACACCCCATTGTGTACTTACTATTCGGTTTCAGTATACCCGAACAGCCATGAAAAAGTAAAATGAGCAGTTCTGATTAAAACAATTTATTTTTTCGATATTCCTCTCAGATATCCGCGCTTGTTCTCATAGACAGGCTCGGAGGTAAGCTGCACGGAAAGGCGCTTAAAGGTTCCGATGTCCACAGGCGAGAGCATGACAGTGGTGTGAACCTGACAGCCGGAAAGCTTTGGAATCTGCTCCAGTGCTTTCTGCGCGGAGGGGTTGTCTGCTGCGCTGGTGGAAAGGGCGATCAGCACCTCGTCCGTGTGCAGACGGGGATTTTTGCTCCCCAGATACGCCGTTTTCAGCCGCTGTATAGGCTCAATGGCAGAAGGAGAAATTACGTGCTCTTTGTGGTCGATGCCGGCCAGTTCCTTCAGCGCATTTAAGAGCAGGGCAGCGGAAGCGCCTAAAAGCTCCGAGGTCTTTCCAGTGATAATGTTGCCGCCGGGCAGTTCCATGGCGGCGGCGGGAGCGCCTGTTTCCTCGCTGCGCGCAAGGGCGGCCGGCACCACTTTGCGGTCTTGTGTTGTGATGCCTGCCTGGTTCATAATCAGCTCTATTTTCAGGACTTCGGCTTCTGTGCCCGTCCCTGCGGCCTGGGCGTTCAGCGCCTGATAATAGCGGCGGATGATTTCCTGCTTTGACGCCTCCCGGCAGACCTCATCATCACAGATACAGTTTCCCGCCATATTTACGCCCATGTCAGTGGGAGATTTGTAGGGACTTTCACCGGAAATTTTTTCAAAAATAGCGTTCAGCACCGGAAAAATTTCGACGTCGCGGTTGTAATTGACGGTGGTTTTCCCGTAGGCTTCCAGATGGAAGGGGTCAATCATATTGATGTCGTTTAAATCTGCGGTGGCCGCCTCATAAGCCAGGTTCACCGGATGCTTCAGCGGAATATTCCAGATCGGAAACGTTTCAAATTTTGCATACCCGGCCCGGATACCGCGCTTGTGTTCGTGGTAAAGCTGAGAGAGACAGGTCGCCATCTTTCCGCTGCCGGGTCCCGGGGCGGTGATTACCACAAGGGGGCGGGAGGTCTCTATATAATCATTTTTGCCGTAACCTTCGTCGCTGACAATCAGCGGGATATTGCTGGGATATCCGGGAATCACATAATGTGTGTATACCCTGATGCCCAGCTTCTGCAGCCGGCTGCGAAACAGATCTGCGCCGGTTTGCCCGGTATACTGGGTAATCACAACGCTGCCCACATACAGGCCGCGCTGCTCAAACACGTCGATCAGCCTGAGAACGTCCGTGTCGTAAGTGATGCCGAGATCGCCGCGTATTTTATTTTTCTCGATATCGCCGGCGCTGATCACAATGACGATTTCCGCATGATCTGAAAGCTGCATCAGCATGCGCAGCTTGCTGTCCGGCTCAAATCCGGGAAGTACCCGGGAAGCATGGTAATCGTCGTACAATTTTCCTCCAAATTCCAGGTACAGCTTGTTGCCGAACTGGCTGATGCGCTCCCGGATATGCTCCGATTGCATTGTAAGATATTTGTTGTTGTCAAATCCAATTTTCATGTCCGTTTATCCTTAAAATTGTAGTATGTTTACCTGAATATCATATCTCATACGCCTGTGTTTTTCCAGTTGTTTTTGTCGGATTTTTAGAAATATTTTAGAAAAACCAGAATCTTTTTTGAAAGTGCATATTGATTTCTGGACGGAGAATCCTTATACTAAAGGAAGCATTGGGCTTTGTGCCCGTATGCCTGCACAAGGAGGACAAGAATGAGTAATAATCAGAATCGCGGTCAGGGACCGGGAAACGGCCCTAATAATAAACCGTCGAAAAACAGCCAGACAATCGTTGTTTTTTTGATTGTCACGGTCATTGCGCTGATTATCATGGCGCTGTTCCGGGGGCTGATGAGCGGTTCCACGAATCAGGAGATCACATATAACAGATTTATGGAAATGGTGGAAAACGGCGAGGTCGCCAGCGTGGAGATCGAGTCCGGCCAGTATGTGATTACGCCGAAATCCCAGCCCTATCAGGCGCAGTATGGCTTAAGCTTTACTTATTATACGGGAATTGTAAACGATCCGAAGCTGGCGGATAAACTGCTGGAGGCCGGGGTTGATTTTAAGAGAGAAATCCCCGACAGCACGTCGGAATTTATTTCGGCTATGCTGTGGACGCTGATGCCTCTGGTATTTATATGGATTATTCTGGGCTTTGCTATGCGCAAAATGGGCGGCGGCAGCGGCGTGATGGGCATTGGCAAAAACAAAGCCAGAGTATACGCCCAGAAAGAAACTGGCGTTACCTTTAAAGACGTTGCAGGACAGGACGAGGCCAAGGAATCTCTCCAGGAGGTTGTGGATTTCCTGGAAAATCCCGGACGCTATTCCAAAATAGGAGCAAAGCTTCCCAAAGGCGCTCTGCTGGTGGGGCCTCCCGGTACCGGAAAGACGCTGCTGGCAAAAGCTGTGGCAGGAGAAGCCCACGCGCCGTTTTTCTCCCTTTCAGGTTCCGATTTCGTGGAGATGTTTGTGGGCGTCGGCGCTTCCCGCGTCAGGGAACTGTTTGAGGAAGCAAAGAAAAACGCTCCCTGTATTATCTTTATCGACGAGATCGATGCGATTGGAAAAAGCCGCGACAGCCGTTACGGCGGCGGAAATGACGAGCGCGAGCAGACGCTGAACCAGCTTCTTGCGGAAATGGACGGTTTTGATACCGCGTCGGGGCTTTTGATTCTGGCGGCTACCAACCGTCCGGAGGTGCTTGACCAGGCGCTGCTTCGTCCGGGACGTTTTGACCGCCGGGTCATTGTAGACAAGCCGGATCTGCAGGGACGAATTGACGTGCTCAAGGTACACGCCAAAAATGTCAATCTGGATGAAACGGTGGATCTGGAAGCAATTGCGCTGGCAACCTCCGGCGCTGTGGGATCAGACCTTGCAAATATGATTAACGAAGCGGCGATTCTTGCGGTAAAGAATGGAAGAAACGCCGTCAGCCAGAAGGATCTGTTTGAATCCGTGGAGGTTGTGCTGGTAGGAAAAGAAAAGAAGAATAAGATCCTGAGCAAAGAAGAAAGAAGGATCGTTTCTTACCATGAAGTGGGTCATGCTCTTGTGAGCGCCCTTCAGAAGGATTCGGAACCGGTGCAGAAGATTACGATTGTGCCGCGTACCATGGGAGCTCTGGGTTACGTTATGAACGTGCCCGAGGAGGAGAAGTATCTGAACTCCGAGGCAGAGATCCGGGCAAGAATCGTGGAATTTGTAGGCGGCCGCGCGGCGGAAGAAATTGTGTTCCACAGCGTTACTACGGGAGCTGCCAATGATATCGAACAGGCCACAAAGCTGGCGCGGGCAATGATTACCCAGTACGGCATGTCTGAAAAATTTGGCATGGTGGGGCTGGAGTCGCCGGCAAACCAGTACCTGGATGGAAGAAATATCTTAAACTGCAGCGATGAGACGGCGGCGGAGATTGACCGTGAAGTGATGCGGGTCATCAAAGAAGCTTATCAGGAAGCCCTGCGCCTGCTCGGCGAGCACAGGGAAGCGTTGGATAAGATAGCGGACTTCCTGATCGAGAAGGAAACGATTACCGGCAAAGAATTTATGGAGATTTTCCGTCAGGTAGAGGGCTCTCAGAACAGCACAGAGGACGCACAGACCGGCGCAGAGAGTATGCCGGCCAGCACGGAGGACGCGCAGGTCAGCACGGCAGATGGCAGCGTGATTACACTGGGCGGCCCGGTGCAGGAGGATGCGCAGGCCGCAGACGGCCAGAGCGAGACGCCAAACAGTCAGGATGAAATGCCAGGCAGCCAGGACGAAACATCAGGCGGCCAGAGCGATATGCCAGGCAGCCAAGGCGAGACGCCAGACGAAAACACGGCGGAGGAAAGCTCAGGCGAGGCAGAGTAAAATCAAGCGAGACGTAAGAAAGATTAAGAAAAGGACACAGAAGGAAGGGCGGGAAGGTATACTTTTCGCCCTTTCGTTGACCTGAATACAGCAGCGAAGAAGCAGGGAGGAGAAAAGCTGATGAAAGAATATGAGGTGGTATGGGAGATTTTTAACTTATGCTCCAACAATCAAATGAGGGATGTTTTTATTGAAGAAGCGGAAATTGCGGATACGCAGGCTTATGTAGAGCAAAAATTTGCCGGAAAGGACGTCACCTACGAAAAGAGCGTCCTGGAAAATGGTACCATCGTCTACGATATTATGACGTCGGGCATCCGGCAGCGCATGTCGTTTACAGAAATATAGAAACAAAGATGGAGGAGACAATGGAAACTATACTGGAATTTTACCGGAACCAGGGCGTCAGCGAAGGTCTTTTAAAGGATATCGAAAAGTTTCGGAGCAGCCATCCCGTGGCGAAAGAGGCAAAAAACAGGGTTATGCCTCCCCAGATCAGCTTTTACGGAAAAGAAATTTTTGAGATGGCGGCCGCGGCGCTTCTGCAGGGAGAAAATATTCTTCTGTCCGGCACAAAGGCTACGGGAAAAAATGTGCTCGCGGAGAACCTGGCCTGGGTGTTCGGACGGCCGGTCTACAATATTTCCTTTAATATCAATACAGACAGCGCTTCCTTAATAGGAACGGATACTTTCCGCAACAACGAGGTCTGCCTGCGCAGAGGACCAGTGTATGACTGCGCGGTTTACGGGGGCTTCGGCATTTTCGACGAGATTAATATGGCAAAAAACGACGCGGTGTCGGTGCTTCATGCAGTGCTGGATTACCGGCGCGTCCTGGACGTGCCCGGCTATGAAAGGATTGAATTGGACAGCGCGGCCCGCTTTATCGGGACGATGAATTATGGCTATGCGGGCACCAAGGAGCTGAACGAAGCGCTTGTCTCGCGGTTTATGGTGATTGATATGCCGCCCATAGAGGAAGACACACTTTTTAAGATTTTAAAGGATCTGTTTCCCGAAGCCAAGGACGAAGGGCTTTTGCAGCTGGGAGGCTTTTTCATGGATCTGCAGCTGAAAGCTTCCCATAATGAGATATCGACGAAAGCCCTTGACCTGCGCGGACTGATCGGGGCGCTGAAGACCATTCAGGCGGGGCTTACTCCGGCCAGGGCGTTGCGTATGGGAATCATCAATAAGAGCTTTGACGTGTTTGAACGGGAAATTATTGAGGATATTGCAGAAACCCGTATTCCGGAGGGCTGGAGCAGCAGAGAGATTTTTGAGGACGTCCATGAATTATAATATAGAAGAATATCGGGTAGAAATTGAAAACCGAATCCGAAATCTGATGTGGACGGTCAGCGGAGACTACACGCTGGACGTAAAGCCGGATGCGGAGGCCTTTGTGAGAAACAAATATATCGCGCTTTACGACGCGGTGAAGCAGGGCGCCTTTGCAAAGCAGTTTCAGATGGATGAGCTGGCAATGTACCTGATAAAGAAGCGGTATTACGGCGCGGAGGAAGCGCCTCTGATGAGCCTGGCGCAGCTCTGTATGGACGCGGCGGCCTATCCGGCTGCCGCAAAGGAGCGGCCCGGCGTCTGCGGTGTGCGAAAAAAAGCCTTTGAAGCCCTCCTGGAACATGACTTTCACCGCATGAACCAGTCCTTTACCGGTCGGGTGAAGATATCTGTGATCCGTGATTTTTTAAATGGCAGGGGACGGGATGAAAAGAGAATCCAGAACGTTAAGGAACAGCTGTATGAGCTGGAGCGGGCGGAGGACACCATGGATATCATACGCACGGTCGACCGGCTTTACAATACGGTGATCGATCCCACCTTTGAGCGAAAGCATGGGGATCTTTCACATGTACTGGCAGTGGAAACCCAGGAGATTGCAGACGAAGGATGGCAGGAGCTATTGGACGAGGATATGCGCGAGTCTGTGATGGAACGATTTCTGGAGCAGGTAAACCGCCAGGTGACGACCCTGGAGGAGCTGCAGGACCGTGACGAAAAGAATTCTGGCGGCGGCAGGAATCTTGTGGTGCTGGATGAAAAGGCCATTGCAAAAATGTACAGTTACATGGAATTGAATTTTGGCAGATCTTATCTGGACAGCGCCCGGCAGCAGAGGCTGAACCGCAGGCTCTGCACCGGCGCCCATGCGGACTGCAGCCTGTATTATACAGACGGTATTCTGGAAAATCCTGTGCTGGTAAATGCTCAGTACGTCAACGCGAAAAAGCAGGCCGACAGGAACCGGCTGCTGTACCACAACAGCAAAAGTGTGGTGAGACATAACATTGATGTGATGACTTCCAGCCTGCGCCGGGCGCTGCTGCTGCGGTCGGAGAACGACCGCATACCCTCGGAGTTTGGGGAGATTGTGCCGAACCGCCTGTGGAGAGTGGGCAGAACAGAAGGAGGAAAGCTGTTTGACCGGGTTATCCGGCAGAACAATTCTGATTTTGTGGTGGATGTTTTGATTGATTCCAGCGGTTCCCAGCGGGACCGCCAGAGTCAGGTGGCGCTGCAGGCGTATATTATCAGCCGGGCGCTCAGCAATACGGCGATCCCCCACCGCGTGATGGGGTTCTGCACGTTCTGGGATTATACGGTGATGCAGCGCTACCGGGAATATGACGCCGGGGCGCAGGCGGATGAGAAAATATTCGGCTATACGACCGCGGCCAACAACCGGGACGGCCTTGCCATAAGGGCGGCGGCGGATTCCCTTATCCAGCGGCCGGAGGAGAATAAGATTCTGATTGTGCTGAGCGACGGCAGGCCCAATGATGTGATTGTCAACCGCCCCAACAGCCGCAATCCAAAGATCTACTGCGGAGATTATGCAGTGCAGGACACCGCAGAGGAAGTGAGAAGGCTGCGCAATGCCGGGATATTTGTGCTCGGGGTATTTGCGGGGAGAGAAAAGGATCTGGCGGCGGAGAAGAAGATTTTTGGAAAAGATTTTGCCTATATCAGAGATATCAAAAATTTTTCGGCGGTCGTCAGCCGGTATCTTCAAAGACTGCTTGACTGGTAAATATTACATTTGCTGTAAAAAGTATTACAGGAATTATACAACTGAAAAAGCTGTATAATTCCTGTATTTTTGTCTTTTTTTGGAAAAAGTTGAAAAAAGTCTTTATTTACTGTTGACATGATTTCTTAGATATGTTAAGATGTGACCGTAATAAATTTAATATTTTTGTAATAATTAGTTCGAGACGATATTTTGGAGGTTGATTTAGGAATGAGTAACAGGGGTATGAAAGATCATGTGAGAAGGGCAGCGGCTTGTTTCCTGGCGGGAAGCATGACGATTGCATGCAGTATGACGACAATGGCAGCGGGAACATCTCTGGTTGGCGTAAGTCACGACAGCGTACAGGGAAGCGCACAGACAGAGGAAACGGATTCAGCTTCAGATGCACAGACTTCTGAGGATGCTGCAGAGGAAACAGAGGCGGCATCTGCACAGGAGAATGTAATCAATACAGTTGCAGTTGCACAGACTGGGGAGGATTCATATATAAATATCAGAACAGCTCCGGATACGGAGTCTGATATTGTTGGAAAGCTGTACAATAATAATGCGGCAACCATTATCGGAGAGGATGGCGAGTGGTATCTCGTACAGTCCGGCAATTGCCAGGGCTATGTAGCAAAATACCTGATGACCACGGGCTCTGCGGCACAGGAAGTTGTGGCAAATGTCGGTACTCCGGTAGCACAGGTGAACGCTGAGGCGCTGATGGTTCGTGCGGATGCATCAGAGGATGCGGAAGTAGTGGATATGGTAACGGCAGATCAGATCGTATATCTGGAAGAAGATCTGGGCGGCTGGGCAAAGGTATCTACGAATAATGCGACAGGATATGTAAGCGCAGATTATGTAAGCTATGCGACCTACCTTCCGCAGGCGGAATCCGTAGAGGAGGAAGCAGCCAGAATTGAAGCGGAAAATGCTGCATGGGAAGCTTATGTTGCAGAGCAGGAGGCGGCTTACCAGCAGTATCTTGCAGAACAGGAAGCAGCTTATCTTGCAGCCGTTGCTGAGGAACAGGCTGCATGGGAAGCACAGAATCAGGCATGGATAGAATATCTGGAAAGCCAGGGACAGTACGCTGATGATGCGCAGGCAACGGCGGATCAGGCGGCGGCAGATCAGGCATATCTCGATCAGGTAGCGGCCGATGCGCAGGCGGCAGCAAACGACGCTTATTCTTCAGGCGACGCAGACGCGGCAGCACAGGCGCAGGCAGCAGCAGATCAGGCGGCAGCCGACGCGCAGGCAGCGGCAGACGCAGCAGCGGCGGCTCAGGCAGAGGCAGATGCGGCGGCTCAGCAGGTAATCAGCGAGTCGGGAATTGACGCTTCTCAGGTGAGCACCGACGGAACGTCCTCACTGAGACAGCAGGTAGTAGACTACGCACTGCAGTTTGTGGGCAACCCCTATGTATGGGGCGGCACCAGCCTGACGAACGGTGCGGACTGCTCAGGATTTACACAGTCAGTACTTCACGACAATGGCGTTGACGTCAGCCGTACAGCAGGACAGCAGTCTCAGGGCGGTACATCCGTAGACCTGAACAGCATCCAGCCGGGCGATCTGTTATTCTATGAAGGAAGCGGAGATTACGGAATCGGCCATGTGTCTATGTACATTGGAAACGGCCAGGTGGTACACGCAAGCAATTCCACCGACGGCATTATCGTATCGGATGTTGATTATAGAACTCCGGTATCAGCAAAAAGCTATCTGGACTAATTTATTACATACATAAGGAAGGGCCGCTGCGTTTTGCAGCGGCTTTTTCCTTGCATTTTTACAGCAAATAAGATATGATCTGTAATAGATTTACAGGTGTGGAGGATATATGAGCGAATATGTGAATGTAGCCGATATTTTTGGCGAAAATGTCTTTAACGACAAGGTAATGCTGGAGAAGCTTCCCAAAAAGGTGTATAAGGAGCTTCACAAAACGATTGATGACGGAAAAGAACTTGATCCCATGATCGCGGAGGTTGTGGCGGGAGCCATGAAGGAATGGGCGATTGAAAAAGGAGCTACCCACTATACGCATTGGTTTCAGCCGCTGACGGGCTTTACGGCGGAAAAACATGATGCGTTTATTACAGCGCCGCTGGCGGACGGTTCTGTGCAGTTGGAGTTTTCGGGAAAAGAGCTGATTAAGGGAGAGCCGGATGCGTCCTCTTTCCCCTCCGGCGGACTTCGGGCTACTTTTGAGGCCAGAGGCTATACCGCCTGGGACTGCACTTCCCCGGCCTTTGTACGCCAGGACGAGGCGGGGGCGATACTCTGTATTCCCACGGCCTTTTGCTCCTATACCGGCGAGGCGCTGGATCAGAAAACGCCCCTTCTGCGCTCTATGGAGGCGATACAGACCCAGACCCTGCGCCTGCTGCGCCTGCTGGGAAATACGACCTCCAGAAAGGTAAAGCCTTCCGTGGGCGTGGAACAGGAATACTTTATTGTAGACAGAGAAAAGTATTTAAAACGCAAGGATCTGATCTTTACGGGCCGCACCCTTTTCGGGGCGATGCCGCCCAAGGGCCAGGAGCTGGACGATCACTATTTTGGCGTTATCCGTCCGAGGATCGCAGCGTTTATGCATGATGTCAATGAGGAACTGTGGAAGCTTGGCGTTTCCGCCAAGACGCAGCACAACGAGGTGGCTCCGGCACAGCACGAGCTGGCTCCGATCTATGCGGAGTGCAATGTGGCGGCGGACCACAATCAGATTATTATGGAGACCCTGAAACGGGTGGCAGAGCAGCATGGACTGCAGTGCCTGCTGCACGAAAAGCCCTTTGCGGGGGTAAACGGCTCCGGAAAACACAACAACTGGTCCCTGACAACGGACGACGGCATCAATCTTCTGGATCCCGGAAAGACGCCCCACGAAAACATTCAGTTTCTGCTGATTCTGACATGTATCCTCCGGGCAGTGGACCGTCATGCTGATCTTCTGCGGGAATCTGCGGCGGATGTGGGAAATGACCACAGGCTGGGAGCGAACGAGGCTCCGCCGGCAATCATCTCTGTGTTTTTGGGAGAACAGCTGGAGGATGTACTGTCGCAGTTGATCAGCACCGGAGAGGCAACCCACAGCATCAAGGGCGGAAGGCTTCACACCGGAGTGAAAACGCTCCCGGATTTTGCAAAGGATGCCACAGACCGCAACCGTACCTCGCCCTTTGCCTTCACCGGCAATAAGTTTGAATTTCGTATGGTGGGGTCCAGGGATTCTGTGGCGGAATGTAATGTGGTGATCAATACGATTGTAGCTGAAGCTTTTTCCGACGCCTGCGATGTCCTGGAGGCGGCGGAAGATAAGCCCATGGCAGTGCACGATCTGATTAAACAGTATGCAAGCGAACATCAGAGAATTGTATTTAACGGAAACGGGTATTCCCAGGAGTGGGTAGAGGAGGCAGAGCGCCGCGGCCTGCCCAACATCAAATCTATGGTGGATGCCATTCCGGCGCTGGTGACAGAGAAAGCCGTCAGGCTGTTTGGAAAATTCGGCGTCTTTACGGAAGCGGAGCTTAGATCCCGGGCAGAGATTCAGTATGAGGGCTATGCCAAAGCGCTGAATATCGAAGCGCGGGCGATGATCGATATTGCCAGCAAGCATGTGATTCCGGCAGTTCTTCGCTTTAACCGCAGCCTTTCAGATACGGTAAATACCATGAAGGAAGCAGGGGTGGAAGTACATGTGCCTCTGGAGATGCTGCGCCAGTCCAGCCGTCTGCTGGCGGCCGCCAAGACGTCTCTGACCCACCTTGAGGAAGTGACGGACAGAGCCGCCCGTATGGAGCCGGGCCGGGAGCAGGCAGTTTATTATCACGAGGCCGTTTCCAGAGCGATGGATGAACTGAGGGCGCCGGTGGATCAACTGGAAATGATTGTAGACAAAGAAGAATGGCCCATGCCCTCCTACGGAGATCTTTTGTTTGAAGTGTAAGATATTGTTAAATGTGCCGATATATTTTTCAAAGAGCATGGAAAAATAGTCAATTGGACCAAAATCTAAAAAAACGATAAAAATTATTTGACAAATCTAAAAATTGCATTATAATTAGATGCGTAAGAACAAAGGCGTTCCTGCAAAAAAGCAGGAGCGCCTTTTGTGATATGAAACAAAAAAGGTTCAGTTATCAAAGAAGATAATTGCCGATGAGGAGCGGCGGTTATCTTCTTTTTTATATGAGCCGAAAGAGGAGGAGAAAATTTATGACGCAGGAAATTATCAATGCCATCAACGGCGAAGTGTATGGTGTCTGGTTCCTGATCGGAGCAGCCCTGGTGTTCTGGATGCAGGCAGGGTTCGCTATGGTAGAGGCAGGATTTACCAGAGCAAAAAACACAGGAAACATTCTAATGAAAAACCTGATGGACTTCTGTATCGGTACGGTTGTGTTCATTCTGATTGGCTTCAGCCTTCTTCTGGGAGAAGATATGGTGGGCCTGATCGGAAAACCAGGTTTTGACATTTTTACCGACTATGCAAATTTTGACTGGTCCAATTTTGTATTCAACCTGGTATTCTGTGCAACTACCGCGACCATCGTGTCCGGTGCTATGGCAGAGAGAACAAAGTTCCTTTCTTACTGTGTGTACTCTGCAATCATCTCTGCGGTGATCTATCCGATAGAGGCGCACTGGACCTGGGGCGGAGGCTGGCTGGCGCAGATGGGCTTCCATGATTTTGCAGGTTCCAACTGTATCCACATGGTAGGCGGTATCAGCGCCCTGATCGGAGCTTATCTCCTTGGGCCCCGTATCGGAAAATTTACGAAAGACAAATCAGGAAAGATTGTGAAAGTAAACGCATTTCCCGGACACAACCTTCCGCTGGGATGCCTCGGCGTGTTTATCCTGTGGCTGGGCTGGTACGGATTTAACGGCGCTGCGGCGACCTCTATTGCGGAGCTTGGCTCAGTATTTTTAACCACTACGATTGCTCCCTCCGTGGCAACAGTGGTATGTATGGTATTCACCTGGATTAAATACGGCAAGCCCGATGTGTCCATGTGTCTGAACGCTTCGCTGGCAGGTCTGGTAGCGATTACTGCTCCCTGCGACGTATGCGACGCCTTCGGTGCGATTGTCATCGGTGCGGTTGCCGGCGTACTGGTAGTATTCGGCGTATGGTTCCTGGATAATAAGCTGCATATTGACGACCCGGTGGGTGCGGTTGCGGTACACTGCCTGAACGGTATCTGGGGAACCATCGCTGTCGGACTGTTCGCAACAGAAACGGCTCCGGCTTTTGCAAGAGGAATCGGAGACGGCGTGAATTTTGGCGCAAACCAGATTGCAGGCGCAGGACTCTTTTACGGAGGCGGCTTTAAGCAGCTCGGTATTCAGTTTGTAGGTATGTTTGCGACGATTGCCTGGACAGCGGTAACGATTACGATTGCGTTCCTGATTATCAAAGCGATTTTCGGTCTTCGTGTAACGGAGGAAGAAGAAATTGTAGGTCTGGATTCCTGCGAACATGGTCTTCCCTCTGCATATGCCGGATTCAGCATCATGGATATTGCCAATACCATGACAATGGATGTGAATGAGAACACGAATCTTGGAAATGATGACTACAGCACGGCTTCTGAAGTACAGAAAGACGCGGCGGTCAAGGTTGTAAAGGCACCGGAGACTGCGGTATCGCCTACGGGTATTTACAAGGTGGTAATCATTACCAAGCTCTCCCGCTACGAGAAAGTGAAGAAAGCAATGAACGATCTGGGAGTTACCGGAATGACGGTAACGCAGGTAATGGGCTGCGGCGTGCAGAAAGGCGCCGGAGAGATGTACCGTGGAGTAGAGATGGATGTGACGCTGCTTCCAAAGGTAAAGATGGAAGTGGTTATCAGCAAGATTTCTGTGGAAGCTGTCATCGAATCCGCAAAGAAAGCCCTTTACACAGGTCATATCGGAGACGGCAAGATCTTCGTATACAATGTGGATAAGGTTGTAAAGATCAGAACGGGCGAAGAAAACTTTGACGCTCTGCAGGATGTAGAATAACAGACGCTATCACACTCCATAAAACGATAAAAGAAAACAAAAAGTGCCGGGGTAAACAAAGAACGCTTGCCCTGGCGCTTTTTGCTTGTTTTTTCCATTTGATTTAATGAAAATGCTTGCATTGCGCATGGAGGAGTGATAAAATACCAATGACAATATATTTACAAAATATTAAGAAAGTAATGCAAAAAGTTTACGAAAAATGAAAGAATTTAAAAACGGACTGAATATCCCTTCCGGAAAATATGCGTTGAGCAAAATATTTCGGGGGGGGGTATTTGCGTTCCGGGAATGAAAACAGAGGTAAACTGAAGCATCAGGAAAGCGGGAGGGAACGTGAGTATGCGAGGTAAGAAGTGCATAAAAGGTATGTTGGCAGCGTTGGTTTTGTGCCTTGCTCTCGGGGCGCCGATTCAGGCGGCTGCGGCGCAGACGACTGCAGCAGCGACTGCCCAGAAAGCAGGATATACGGGCTGGAAGACGGTAAGCGGGAAAAAGTACTATTATGTAAATGGCAAAAAGCTTACGAGTACTTTTAAGACGATCGGGGGCAAGCGTTACTACTTTGCAAGCAAAGGTGTAATGTACACCGGATGGCTTACGAAAAACGGCAAAAAGTATTACTTCACAAAGAGCGGAAAGAATAAAGGCGTGATGTATACAGGCCTGCAGACGATTTCCAAAAAGAAGTACTATTTTGACAAAAACGGCGTGATGAAGACCGGATTTCAGAAGGTCAACGGCAATACGTATTATTTCAACAAGAAAAGCGGCGCGATGTATATTGGCTGGCTGACGCAGGGAAATAAAAAGTATTATTTTGTAAAGACCGGCTCCAAGCAGGGCATTATGCGCACAGGCCTGACGCAGATTGGAAGCAAGAAGTATTATTTCAACAGCAAAGGCGTGATGCAGACGGGGATGAAGACCATCAACGGCGCTACTTATTATTTCAATAAGGGCGGCACAATGCACAGCGGCTGGAAAACCGTCGGCACGAAAAAATACTACTTCAGCACAGCGAAAAAGAATAAAGGACAGATGCTTACCGGCTGGCAGACGATCAGCAAAAAGAAGTACTACTTTACGCCCAGCGGGACGAAAAAGGGCGTGATGCATACCGGCTGGCTGACGATTGGATCAAAGAAGTACTATCTTGCCTCCAACGGCGTTATGGCGACAGGATGGGTAACGATCGGCACAAAGCAGTACTATTTTAAATCGACAGGCGTATTGGACGCCAGCAAGACGAAAAATGCGACCTCCGCACTGGATCAGAAGTGCGCGAGCATCATCAAGCAGCTTGGAATCACAAATTCCAGCAGGGATGTGAAGCTGCAGAAAATATTCCAGTATGTCACATGGCAGTTCTCCTACCGGACGGTGGCTTTCTCAGGAAATACGGGCTGGTATAAGACGATGGGCTACAATATGCTTACCAGCGGAAGCGGCAACTGCTACAGCTATGCGGCGGCGTTTGCCTGCCTGGTGAAAAAGGCCACGAACCTCCCGGTGCGCGTTTGCTGGGGTTCTACACCCGGAGCGTATGTCGCATGGACGCCCCACGGATGGTGCGAGGTGAAGATAAACGGCACATGGTATGTGTTTGACCCGGATCTGGAGCGGGAAGTATATAATGGAAACGGCACATGTTATTACAAGCCGGCAAGCTCCTATTACGGCTGGCTTTATGCAAATATAAAATATGATACGGTAACCAGCCTGTAAACGGCTGGCAGGGGAGGAAAACAAGTGGTTTTCAGTTCAATCACATTTTTATGTGTATTTCTTCCGATTACGTTTGTACTGCACTGGATTTTGCCAGGCATCAGAACAAAAAATATTCTGCTGATTATAGCAAGTCTTTTGTTTTATGCCTACGGAGAGCCGGTATATGTATTGCTGATGCTGGCCTCCGTTCTTCTGAATTATATTTTTGGATTAACTGTAAACAATAAGGGCCGAAAACGAAAATGGGCCCTTATTCTTGCTGTTATCGTAAATATCGGCCTTTTGGTGGTATTCAAATATGCGGGATTTCTGGTGGAGCTTGTCAACAGTACCGGATGGGTAACGCTTCCCGCCGTGCAGATTGCTCTGCCCATAGGAATTTCGTTCTTTACCTTTCAGGCGCTGTCCTACGTAATCGACGTGTACCGGGGCAATGCAAACCCACAGAAGAATCCGGGCAAAGTGCTGCTCTATATCTCCTTTTTCCCGCAGCTTATTGCAGGGCCGATTGTAAAGTATCACGATATTGAGGAGCAGATTGGCGGCCGCAGGCTGACGGCGGAAAACGCGGCTCTCGGTATGCGCAGATTTATTGCGGGATTATCCAAAAAAGTACTGATATCAAACGTTATGGGACTTACGGTGGACACGCTTTTTGCAGCGGCGCCGGAAAACATAAATATATTAAGTGCATGGATTGCGGCGGTATCTTATCTGCTGCAGATTTATTTTGATTTCAGCGGCTACAGCGATATGGCACTGGGACTGGGAAGGATGTTTGGATTTGAGTTCAAAGAGAATTTCTGCTATCCTTATGTGTCATGCAGTATTACAGAATTTTGGAGAAGATGGCATATTTCCCTGTCAGGATGGTTCCGGGAGTACCTCTATTTTCCGCTGGGCGGAAACAGAAAAGGGCTCGTACGCACGATTATAAATAAATGGATTGTGTTTGCGTGTACGGGAATCTGGCACGGAGCAAATTTAACGTTCCTGTGCTGGGGACTTTATCACGGTTTCTTTATGATGGTGGAGGAATTTCTTCCAAAGCGGCGTAAGATAGGCAGCGTGGGCCGGTTTTTCGGACATCTTTATGCGCTTCTCGTAGTGACGGTGGGATTTGTGATCTTTCGGGCGGATACGCTGGCGCAGGGATTTTTCTTTGTGAGCAGGATGTTTACCGGATTTGAATTTTCGGCGCCGGGGCTCAGCCTGGCGGTGCAGCAGCTGACACCGCTGTGGATTGCGGTGTTTATTGCGGCCTGCATTGCGGCTTCGCCGGTAAAAGTACATCTGGAAAAGAAGCGTGGTTATCGTACGGCTGCATGGCTGTGCAGCATTGCGGGGCTTGTGCTCTGTATGCTGAGCCTGTCCGGCAGCACGTATAATCCCTTTATTTATTTCCGCTTTTAAAGGAGGCGCTTTATGAAAAAACTATGGACGGTTTTATATCTGATATTGACGATATCCGCCTGTGCGCTTCCCTTCGCGGGCAAATTGTGGTACAGGGAGGCAGAATCCAGCGAGAACCGAGTGCTGGCGGAAGCGCCGAAGCTTCGCACAGAGGAAGGGCTAAACATCAACTATCTTGCTGATGCGGGAACTTATTTTGAGGATCATTTTGCATACCGCCAGGAAATGGTGACGGCGGACGCTCTGCTTCGCGGAAAGCTTCTGGGTGTTTCCACGGCGGAGGGTGTGATAAAAGGCACCGGCGGCTGGCTGTATTACAAGGATTCCCTGGAGGACTATCTGGGCGGCAATGTGCTGAGCGACCGGGCGGCGTATAATATTGCGCATACGCTGAAAATGATGCAGACCTATGTGGAGGAACAGGGCGGGCAGTTCCTGTTTACCATTGCGCCGAACAAGAATACGCTGTACGGGGAGAATATGCCCTATTATTATAAGATAAAGATTGCGGATGAACATAACCGGGAGAAAATAGCGGAGATGCTTTTAAAGCAGGGCGTAAATTACGCAGATCTGTTTGCTTTCTTTGCACAAAGGGATGAGACGCTGTACCATCTGCGGGATTCCCACTGGAACAACAAAGGAGCGGCACTGGTTTCCGACCTTCTGCTGGATATGCTGGGAAAGGCGCACACCTCCCATGAGGGAGCTTCCTACACGGTGCAGGAAGATTTTGAGGGCGATCTTGACAAGATGCTGTATCCGCTGGCGGTTACCCCGGAAGAAGAAATTTATTATGATACGGAGTTTACCTATGAATATACGCAGGAGATCGAGAGCACCTTTGATCCGCTGATTCAGACGGTGAATGACGCAAAGCAGGGAAGCCTTCTGATGTATCGCGATTCGTTCGGAAATGCGCTGCTGCCCTTTGTCGCCGAGGAGTTTGGAAGCGCCAGATTTTCCAGGGGCGTGCCCTATTATCTTGGGGATATGCAGGCGTGCCAGGCAGATACGGTGATTGTGGAGCGTGCTGAGCGTTTTGTGCCGGATATGAGGAAGAATCCTCCGGTGGTACAGACGGGCGAGGCGCATCTTGCGCCTTTGCGGGCGGAAATTCTTCCACGGGATAGCGCCAATCTTACAAACTGCCAGATCACGGCGGAAGGCGCGTTTACGAAAATTAGCGGAACGGTGGATGAAGCCTATATGAGCGTGGAAACCGAGATTTATGTCCGCGTGGACGGGGCGGCGCTTTACGAGGCTTTTCCGGTTACTTTGGAGCAGGAAGGGCAGGAAACAGATTTTGGATATGTGCTGTATCTGGAGGAAGGACAGATGCAGAGCGGAGAACATCTGATAGAGCTGTTTACCGTTACAGAAGGCGTGATGCAGCAGGTGTATCAGGGATATGTTGAGAGCTGATAAGTATATTTTTATGAAGAATAATGAATGAGGAGGCTGTTTATGAAAAAGAAGGTTGTATTGGCAATCATTGCAGTTGCGGCTGCGGTTGGGATGTCCGGCTGTGGCAAAGGAAAAGAAGCGGAGACAGAAACATCCGCGGCGCAGACACAGGCGCAGACGCAGGCGGCTACGGAGCCTGTGACGGAAAAGGCGGAGGTTCCCGAGAGCATTACGATTGAAACGACAGACAAAAGCCTGATTTCCATAAAGAATACGGCGAAGCTTGACGTGGCGTCCACAGGGGCGAATGTACAGGCGCAGACGAAACTGGCCGACATTACTCTGACGACAAAGGATGGAAAGACTTATGAGCTGAAAAATGCAGATTATACGGACTGGAAGGACGCCGAAATTACGCTGGAGGGGGAAGCCCCGGTGATTAAATATACCAGTGTGGACTTAAAGGTGCCCGCTTCGGCGTCGCAGACGGGAGAAATTAAATTTGAACAGCCGGCTTCGGTGTATGCGCTGGATGACGTAAATGTCCGGGAAAAGGCAGACGGAGAATCGGAAGTACTGACGGTGCTGACGAAGGGCGCCTCTGCCAAATCGACAGGAAAGACGGCGACGCATTTCATCATTGAGGCGGACGGCGTAACCGGATATGCAGTCAAAGAATACATTACAGGGGATGCCGGTAAGGCCGGCGCTTCCGGCTCATCCACGGATAATGGCGACAGCTTGGCGTCTGAGGATGGAGCGTCACAGAATGAGGAAGCGTATGAGGATTCCGGGGAACAGTACGATGACGAACAGGCACAGTACACAGAAGCTTCGGCCTATACAGAAGCCCCGGTTTACACAGAGGCTCC
>JAUNFZ010000095.1 GCA_030524785.1 Eubacteriales bacterium | reverse complement strand
TCTCTAATCTCTAATCTCTGGTGGACAAATGTCCGTCTGCCCGGACGGGAGCAGTTTCTGGCGCTTTAACCGCATACGCTCCTTCTTTTTGCGTTCCCCCTCAGTAGAGGACTGCCCGATCAGAAGCTGTATGTCTGCCATATAGTAAGCGCCGTCTGTGAGAACCTCTACAAGTCCAAACTCTATGAACACCTTGAGCGCCCGTTCCACGGTTCCAATCTGGTGGCGGGTAAAGGTTGCGATGGTCTGCGGCGTGTGGGGCAGGCGGTCATTCAATATGAGGACGCCGTTGTGCTTCAGCGACATCAGGTACATTTTCAAGAGCAGGTTCGAGTACAGAAGCCCGTCCTGCATACTTTCCAGAATGATCATCTTCTCGTTTGTAAAAAAATTTTCTTTCAGTTTCAGGTAATAATATTTCCGGTTGTCTGACATTGGTTCCCGCCTTTGGGTCATATTGGCGGTTATCCGCCGTTTAAAGGCGTTTTTCGGGTGCAAGGGTATATTTTATCGGCTTGCCCTTTGTCCTCTCAGAAATCCCATAATTTACTGGGATTTTCAGCCCCTAAAGCGTGACGCTTACGCCTTTGTCTCCGTTTGCGCCCGATGGCGTGTTTCCGCTTCATGGCGACGGCAGATTCCGGGCAGTATCCGGCGCGGTTGGAGCCGTGACCGTCAAAATAGTTTTTTTCATTTTGTCCTCCTTAAAGATAAAATTATTTTTAATTTTTCGTGCAAAGTGTTGTGTTCTTCGTGCAAATGACATATACTATAACCACCAGCATGAAATACCGCAAGGGTATGCCATTATGCCCTGGGAACATGGGCAGGAACAATGAAAGGAGATGGTTGTATGGCTGGATCTACCACAAATATCAGCATCCGCATGGATTCGGATTTGAAAGCACAGGCTGATGCGCTCTTTGGGGAACTCGGCATGAACCTTTCTACAGCGTTCAATATCTTTGTCCGCCAGTCGCTCCGTGAGGGCCGGATTCCATTTGACGTTTCCTTAAATTATCCCAACAAGGAGACGATTGCAGCTATGTTGGAAGCGGAAAGGATTGCGAGAGACCCGTCCGTGAAAGGGTATACGGATCTGGATGAGCTGTTCGCAAACCTGAAAACATGAGGAAAACAAAATATACCGTCAAGCCCACGACGCAGTTCAAAAAAGACTATAAGCTGGCAATAAAGCGCTGGCTGAAAATCAAGTTGTTAGAGGATGTGGTTGCCGCCCTTGCGATGGGTGAGCCGCTCCCGGAGAAGAACAGGGACCATGCCCTGACCGGAAACTGGGTCGGACACCGCGAATGCCATATCCAGCCGGACTGGCTGCTGGTTTACCGCATTGAGGATGACGTGCTGGTGCTGACACTTGCCCGCACCGGGACGCACAGCGACCTGTTCGGTAATTAGCGCGCCTGCTGCCGTATGGAAAATTTCTGTACGGCGGTTTTGTATGCTCAAAGCTGCGGATCTTCCTTTTTCCTCGTTGCTTCCGGCTGACTGCGCAGGATTTCCTCTAAATTTCCTTTTACCCGGTGCAGCTTTTCTGTCTGTTCTTTCTGCTCCCGGTACGTCTGGTACAGGGCGTTTTTTTCAGAAATGAGCGCCTCGTTTTCTTCCTGCAGCTTCTGCGCGGAAGGCAGCTTTGTCAGCCCCATCGCCTTGAAATGCTCCCCCGCCGCCGTTCAGGTACCTGGCGATCTGGTTTAAGTTGCTGCCGATCTTCCCGTACTGCGCCACCAGAGAAGAAATCCTGTCCAGCATTTCCGCATTGCGCTGCGTCACTTTGACTGTTGCGCTGATCTTCCCGCAGAGGACCGCCTGCCGGAGATACTCCGACTGGTTCAGCGAAAGCGCCCTGCATTTTTCTTCAAATGCTTTCTTTTCTTCTTCGGTCAGCCGCGTCTTGACTACGCAGGTACGGTGCGGCGTATTATATCTTTTTTTCATGGGAGCCTCCTTCCTCTTTTTCAGCCTCTATGTATGACTGCAGCCCGTCGATTAGCGTGAGGACGGTCTGCGAAACGACCTTTCGCTCCCCGTCCTGTAAATACTGCGCGCGGAACAGTGCGTCCCGCAGGGCGGCGTCCTCGCCTTCATACGGCGGCTCAATCCCCAGCAGGACACCGGCGTCCATTTTCAGCGCTTTTGTGAGGCGTTGGAATACCTGTACGGTCATATCCGACAGGCCGCCCTCGATCCTGCTCACGGTATTGAGGCTGATGTCTGCATACTCCGCCAGCTTCTCCTGTGAATAGCCAAGCTCCCGGCGGCGTTCGCGCACCCGTCCGCCCAACGCGATCAGCTCTTTTGATGTTGCTCTGTTTCCCAATCTCTGTCCCTCCTGTCAAAAATTTTTATTGGATTCCCTGCCGCAAACTGTCTCCGCTGGCAGGGTGATTTCTCGCCTGTGCAGGTCTGGCGGCATGGACTTTTTTCCCGCTTTGCGCTTTTCCACATTTCCAGACAGCACAGCAGGCAAAAAATCCAGCCCACCGACGCTTACTTTTCCTGCGCAGGCGGCAGCCTGCCCCCTCGCTTTTTCGGTCTGAGTACGGCATGGCTTCGGATTTTGATTTCGCCCCTCGCTTCGCTGGCCTTTGCATTTTTATATCCCTCATCAGAGAGGAAAAAACGGTAACGCTCGCCGGGGACGCCCATCGGGCTTTCAGAGTTCAGAATGTCCAAAATAACCATGTGGCGTGTCTCCGGGAAATGCCGTTCCAGACCGTACAGGTCATGCCCCGGCATGGGCGGCTCCTGCGTTTTTAAATTTCCCGGACGGTCACGGACTCTGCGCTCCTGCACCGGTATCAGGCTGGACAGCGCTTCGTCCATGTGCGACAGAAGCAGCAGGAACCGTCTCTCTTCCTGCTCCATAAGGATTTCCTCCGGCGATTTTTCTACAAAGTACAGGGCTGCCTTTTCAATCCCGTCCTCCCGGTCAAGGGAGTAATACGCCCGGTGGTATAAAACCCGGTGGCGGCGGTTATTGTCCTCCCGGCACATAAGCCGGAGCGCTTCCGCCACTTCGCCGCTGACCTCCACAAACACATCTGTGGTATAGCGGGGATAGTAATAGGTTCTCAGGTTGATCGTTTTCATTGGCTTATCCTCCTAAAAGCAGAATTTTTGAAAAAATCTGAACGGGGAAGGTGGAGAGCGGCGCCGGGGGAATAGAAAAGCGCCCGGACAGCAGGAAGCTATACGAGCGCAAAAAGTACGATATTCAGTTAAGTTCTGACAATTTTCGCAATCGCCGGTAGCATGATATTTCTAAAATGGGTATGTCAAAGCCCTGCCCATACAGACGGTTTTTTTCTTTCCCCGTCCGGGGCCTTTTAAAATCGAACAAAATTATATTGCTTGTATCTGATAAGTTTTTTGAATAATCAAGCAACATAATTCTTTTCTTTATCATTTGGCAGCTTCTTCAAAAAGAGAACTAAGACAGCTATCGCAATAACAGATAAAATCAGTTCTGCCGTAAGTTGTGCATAAGCCAAACCATAAAGAGGGAAAATCCAATTCAAAATATATAATGCCGGTATTTCCAGCACAACTTTTCGCATGATTGCAAAGAAAAGCGTCCGTTTTCCCATCCCGCAGGCTGTAAACACACCGACAGCGAGAAAATCAAGGGAAAGAAAGGGCAGCGCCAAAGAAAGTCCCCGTAAAAATTGACGCCCATATCCCACAATCATGTCATTCTTCATAAAGAGCGACACAAAGAAACCCGCTCCGAAATGGTAGAGCAGCAATGTGGCAGTCATAAACGAAACGGACAGTACCATGGAAAATCGAATGGTCTGCTTTAACCGTTTTCCGTTTTTACTGGCATAATTGTAACTGATCAATGGCATAATTCCTTGCGAAAATCCCTGAGCGATATAAAGCGGTACAATATTGATTTTCTGCGCGATACCCATAGCCGCGACGGCCTCAGAACCGTAAACAGATGTAAAATTGTTCAAAACCGTCATTCCGGTAACATTCAGAATATTTTGAATTGCCGCAGGAATCCCCACGCCGCAGACACTGGCAACAATTTCTTTCCGAAAACCGAACATAGACGGGTGTATACAGATATTTGTGTTCCCTCTTTTTACATACAACAATACAAAGAAATAGATACAAGCTGCACAGTTGGAAAGGAAGGTAGCCAATCCGGCTCCCGCGGCCCCCATAACAAGCCCCCGTGGGAGAATGAATATCGGGTCCAATAAAATGTTCAGCAGGCAGCCGCTCATCGTCCCGATACTTGCGTGAAGTGTCGCGCCCTCGGAACGAACAAGATATGCCATCACCACATTCAAAATTGCCGGCGCCGCACCGAAGCCGACCGTCCATTTTAAGTATGCCGCAGTTGCTCCTGCCGTACTACTGTCCGTGCCCAACAAGGTCAAAAAGCCATTGCTGCAAGCAAGATAAACAGTGGAAAACAAGATTCCGCAAAGCAAAGCGCAGTAAAAGCCAAATGTTGAACTCCTTGCAACCGTATCATAATCTTTTCTCCCCAACGCCCGGCTCATCATACTGGATGTTCCAACACCAAACAGATTGTTTACTGCATTAAATGCCAGCAGCATGGGCGCCGCAAGGGTAACGGCTGCATTCTGTATCGGATTGTTCAATATGCCCACAAAGTAAGTATCCGAGAGATTATAAATTACCATAACCAATGAGCTTATCATGGTCGGGATCGCCAGCTTCATGACCGCTTCTGAAATCGGCTTTTCTTCAAACAGGGCTATTTTTGATTCGTCCGCCATCACCGTTTCCTCCTTTTCCTGGGACTTTATTGGGTCTGAGACGCTTTCTCCAGACACCTTGCCACTGCGTCTTTGATGCCATCCGATGTGACGGTTGCACCGGAAACAGCGTCCACATCATACGACTGCGCCGCTACGATTTCCTCTGGAAGCTGTGCGATGGCAGCACCGCCCTTATCCGGGGTTTCCTGATTGTCCCCCACGGTGACACTGACGATATCGCCATTCTCGATTGTGACGGTCACTTCAAAATCGCCTTTTTTGCCTTTGACCGTTTCTGTATAGGTTCCGTCAGTCCAGGTTCCAGCTTCCGCAATTTCATAGGTTTTGTCCTGCTTTGTATCAGAAGCGCCGCAGCCTGCAAGCAGCAGAATGCAGCTTAAAATAGTCAATATGGATATTGTTTTTTTCATGCGATAATCTCCTTCCTCTTTTACAAACGAATCGTGTGCGGGATTACATCCGGGTCATGATTCGCGATGGATTCCACACAGTCTTTACAGACGCTCATTTTTGCAATCCACGCAAGCGATTTTGCCTGTTTCTCCTTGTCCATTGCAATACCGGAACAAATTAACTGTTTCCATGACTTGGAAGCATATCCGCCGTCAGAATACAGCAACACATACTGTCCTTCCTCATTGAAAATCTGAACAGCAAACAGACCATCCGAATGGCCGGGAATATTGATAAGCTGAACAGAGCCGTCCCCAAACAGATCGTAAGACTTCCCAACCGGCCCAATCCCCGTATGCTCAAAGGTAAACTCCGTCAAGGGAACCCCCTCCCACATAGAAGCTGTATATCGAATTCTATGCTTTTTCGCACAGGCTGTCTCGTCTGCGGACACAAGAATATGCTTTGCCGCTCTAATCTGTTTCACTCCGCTGGCGTGGTCACAGTCTAAATGGGTCAATAGGAGATAATCGAGATTCTCCGGCTCAACTCCCAACAAACGCAGTTGTTCACTGACGGTTGCCCCTCTCGCAATCTCACCCTGATTGGCAAAGTACAGAGGGAAAGACATGTGATGTATCTGCGCCCTCCTGTCATAGATACCGTTTGGGCTCATTTCCCGGCTCCATCCCGTATCTACCAATATCTTTCCTTTTGGATGCTCAATGAAATAGGATGATACAGGAAGCCAGAGTCGGTCTTTTTTCCGTGTTGTCAACCCGGCAGCTTTCAGCAAATTACATGTTTCGCAGCCAAATGGCAAATAGGGCGATACACACACCCGCCCGCAGTGCAGGACATGGATTCTGATGTCTCTCATTGCAATCTACTTCCTTCCATCATCAAAATAGTTTCAACAGGATTAAATGCAAAACCACCATGCACAAAATTGAAATTGCCAACCAAATATGTGCCTTTTTCAGAAAATGCGTTCCCTTCCTATAATGTCAAGCCCTAAATCATTGATTTTACGGGCTTTTCTTTAAATA
>JAUNFZ010000019.1 GCA_030524785.1 Eubacteriales bacterium | reverse complement strand
GCCATAACAGATGACGGGGTGATCGGGAAGATAGCCGCCACATCACTGTATGCATAAGAAGCATGAGCTGCAGCATGGTTACCATCCATGGTTTTCATTTTTCTTGCCATTTTTTGATATCCTCCTTATTTTTTAAGAATCATATATGGATTCTTATTCTCATATGGATTAATCATAACACAAATCTGGCAACTTGTCCATTTTGGAAAGCAAAAAATTGACACATTTTTGTACTTTTCACGAAACAAAACGTCCTGCACAATCATCTTGTCCAATCTCCCGGAATATGCTAAAGTAAAGGGAACTTGTACAAAAAGAGGAGAAAACGCAAAATGAGCCATGAAATAGAAATCCGGGTTGCAGTTCCCGGCGACGCAAAAGAGATACTGGCTATTTATGCCCCTTATGTAGAAAAAACCGCCATTACGTTTGAATATGATGTGCCAGGTCTTGAAGAATTTACCTCCAGAATAGAGCGGACCTTAAAAAAATATCCCTATATTGTTGCAGAACAGGACGGTGAAATCCTTGGCTATGCCTATACCGGCGCATTTGTCGGGCGCGCCGCCTATGACTGGGCCGCGGAAACCACCATCTATCTGAAAGAAAACAAACGAAAATCCGGCCTTGGCCGAAAGCTTTATACTGCCCTGGAAAAAATCTCACGGGCACAGAATATCACCAATTTAAACGCCTGCATCGGTTATCCTGAAACCGACGACGAATATCTCACAAAAAACAGCGCGCAGTTTCACCAGCACATCGGTTACCGCATGGCAGGCGAATTTCATCAGTGCGGATATAAGTTCGGCCGGTGGTACAACATGGTTTGGATGGAAAAGGTGCTCGGCGTACATCCCGACGTTCCTGCACCGATGATACCCTTCCCGGAGCTTAGCGCCGATACTCTGAAAGCTCTCGGAATCAGTATCAGAGATTAACGTTCATTTTTTACAGCTAACTTCTTCTCCTCGAGGTGCGCATCCTCTGTATCATATGATGCAATATAGAGGGGATGCCCCGCGTCACTTTCTGACGTCTGGGACATCCCCTGTTCTTTTCCCGCTTTATAAAAGTAGCGGGCCGTTTTCAAATGTTTTTATTCACCGGCAAACGCCTGGGCAATCGGAGAATCCGCCGGCAGCACGATGGTCTTGTTATCTCCGCTCATGGAGGCTTTCAGCGCATCCAGACTTCTGACATAGGAGTAAAAATCCGTCTTGTCTTCGTCCGAGTAGGCATCCGCCAGAATCCGCATGTACTCCGCTTCGCCCTCCGCGATCAATATCTCCGCCTGACGTTTCGCGTCCGAAAGCTGAATTGTCACCTCTTTATCTGTCGTATTGCGAATCACCTTTGCCTCAGAATTTCCCTCCGCCGTATACGTGGCCGCAATGTTATTGCGCTCGGAAATCATCCGTTCGTAAACCGACGTCTTGTTATCATCCGGCAGGTCAAGCTGTTTCATTTCAAAGGCCAGCAGCTCGATGCCGTATTGATTCAGATTGTTTCCTATCCCGGAGATCACCGCATCCGCCAGAGCACCCTCGCGGCCGCTGATCACCTCATCCTGATACATGCTGCCGATGGCATTTTTTGTGGCGTTGTAAACCGCTGTATTAATACGGTTCTCCGCATTGCTCATAGAGGAATTTAAGGACTGCGCAAATTTCAGCGGATCTGATATCTTCCAGAGCACATAGCTGTCGCTGATCATTGTTTTCTTTTCCTTGGTAATCACGTCCGACGGCGTCAGATCGTACAAAAGCGTCTGTTTCGGCAGCGTATCCGCCGTCTGGATAAAGGGCGCCTTGAAACTGATGCCTTCCTTGTCCACCACTTTTACTACCTTGCCGAACTGGCGGATCAGTTTATATTCATTCTTATTTGTAATTACCAGCGACGAGCCAAGCAGCACCACTGCCAGCACTGCCGCCGCGCCAATCACGATACCTTTTTTCTTCATTCTTATCTGCCCCCTTCACTTTCAGGAACTGCTTCTGTCTGTGTATCTTTCGCACTGTCCTGCAGGCTGTCATTTCCTGTAAAGGACTCCAGCGGCAGCACTTTCTGCACGCCGTCTCCGCTGTCAATGATCACCTTCATATCCGGCAGTACCTCCTCCATCGTCTCAAAAAACATTCTCTGTTTTGTCACCACCGGATTCTTGCGATACTCCTCATACATGGCGTTAAAACGTGCTACCTGGGCTTCGGCTTCGTTGATACGCGTCTGTTTCTGCGCCTCGGCCTCTTTTATGATCTGGTCGGCCTCTGCCTCTGCCTCGGGAAGCTGCTCATTGCGGTATTTATTCGCATTGTTCAGCGCCGTTTCCTTGCCCTGCTTTGCGTTTTCCACCGCCTTAAAGGCCTGCAGAACCTCTGATGTGGGTGGCTCCGAATCCTGCATCGTAATATTTACCAGCTGGATTCCAATATCATGCTGTTCCAGCTTTGCGGTAATCATATCTTTGATTTTTGACTGAATCTCGCCTTTTCCGGTAGTCAGCACATCATCTACCTTGTAGCTGCCCACTACGGTACGGATAGAGCTCTGGGCAATATTTTTTAAGATCACTTCCGGCTGGCTGGACGCGTACAGGTACTGCACCGGCTCCACAATGCGGTACTCCACAAAGAAATCCACATTGATAAAATTGTAATCCTGGGTGATCATCACGCTTTCCTGCTCAACGTTTTCATTCGTCGCCATATCATATCCCACTGGAAATCCCTGAATCGTTGTATTGACCTTATGCACCGACTGGATCAGGGGCATTTTAAAATGAAGCCCCGTCTCCGATACGGCGCTTGGCTTGCCAAGCGTTACCAGCACCGCCTGCTCCTGCTCTCCGATCTGATAGAAAGAATCTCCGGCCACAGCCATCCCGATAATCACCACTGCGGCAATCACAGCTCCAAGCCTGGCGGCTCCTTTCACCTTTTTATTCTTTTTTCTCTTTTGTTCCTTTCGCCTCAGCTCCTCGGGATCAACTACCCGGTCGCCTCCCTCTCTAAATTCTACCATTGTTTTCCTCCCTTTAGTTTGGCCCCCGCTCCTTTGTCGCGACGGCAGGTCGTCGTCAGGCATTCTGAAATGCTCCGCATTGGCCTTCCTCCTTTTAGTTTGGCCCCCGCTCCTTCGTCGCGACGGCAGGTCGTCGGAGACACGTGTCTCCTAATTTTATTGTACTGCTATTTTTGGCAGAATACATTAAAATCATATTAAATTTTCACCGGTCATCTGCCGCATGAGCACGCCGGCGCGTTCGTCTGATCCATCTGCCCATGCAAAGAAAAGTTTTGCCTGTCCGCTTAAAGTAGCTGCCTGCGAGCGGTGCTGTTTACAGCTAACTCCTTCCCCACGAGGTGCGCACCCTATGATTACACGGATTGCTTCGTGCTTCGCACTCCCACATCTCCGTTTCACTACGGTCGGTGCTGGACGCGTGTCACTGGCACGCAGCACCCTACCCATAAAAAAAAGGGACCTTCATTCCAGTGTATACCCTGAAATAAAAGTCTCGCTATTTGCTCACATAAAGCGGATATTTCTATCGTCCTGACGCTTCATGTACCATCTTATTTGTTGGTCGATGTAAGCTACTCCCTTTTCTTTGATAATTTTTTAACATATTTTTTCTGTTCTGTCAATAGGTATTTTATTATTTTTCCGAATTTTTCACTGCTGCCTACTTTGTTCACACTTTATGAACAAATCTGTGATATACTGTTTTTAATTATAGAAGGAGGAGATTGTATCATGACACACAGAACACAACGTATCAAACGCATTTTCTCTGGCTTTTGCGCAGCCGCGCTGCTGTCTGCTTCTTTCGGCTTTGAAGCCGGCGCCATGCTGACCGCCGAAGACAAAATTGCCCAGGGCCTGCAGAAATTTTCTGCCATAGATCTGGAAGGCAACGAGGTTACGCAGGACATCTTTGCCGACAAGGACATAACCATGGTAAACGTTTGGGGAACCTTCTGCTCCCCCTGCATTGGAGAGATGCCGGATCTGGCCGAGCTTTCCGATTCCCTGCCAGAAAATATGCAGCTGGTCGGTCTGATTATCGACGTGGCCGACGAAAATGATGAAAATTTTGAAACGGCAAAACAGATCGTGGAAAAATCCGGCGCTGATTTCACCCACATTATTGCGGGAGAAGATATGGCGGCTTTTGTGGAATCCATAGAAGGCGTGCCCACCACCTTTTTTGTTGACAAAGACGGAAAAATTCTTGGGGACGAAATACTGGGCGCCGACGTAGAGGCATATAAAGAGCGCATCGAGGAATACAAAGAGACGTTTCCTGAAAAGGACAGCGCCGATGAGTAGCGAAAAAAAGAGAATTGCAGGAAGATGGGCGGCCAGAATTGCGGCTGCCCTTGCTGTCGTTCTCTTTCTCGGTCTCGGCATATGGAGGGGAGAACCTGCCATAGTGCTGAACAAGGCCATCAATATCTGTATGGAGTGTATTGGCCTGGGATAAAAAAACATATAACGGAGCTATACTTATGAAACTGACAAACGCTGTAAAGCGAAAACTCATTCAAATTGCCGCCTTCGGATTTACCAACGCCCACCTGGGAAATTTTAAAAGCGGCAGTCTGTACAAGGGATCCTGGAAGCAATTCTGCGCTCCGGGACTTAACTGTTATTCCTGTCCCGCCGCAAGCTTCGCGTGCCCTATCGGCGCTCTGCAGGCGGTAGGCGGCTCCATGGAATTTCAGTTCAGCTTTTACGTGGTGGGCTTTTTGCTTGCTGTGGGAATCCTTTTCGGGCGCGTCGTCTGCGGCTTTCTGTGCCCCTTCGGCCTTCTGCAGGAACTGCTGTACAAAATTCCATTTCCAAAGCGGAAGCTTCCAAAAGCCTGCCGTTTCATTAAATACGGTATACTGATCATATTTGTGATTCTGCTTCCCATCATCGCCACCGATTACATGGGCATGGGGAAACCGGCCTTCTGCCAGTTCATCTGCCCTGCCGGCACACTGGAAGGCGGTATCCCGCTGCTGCTTACGCGGCCGAAGCTTCGGGAAGTGATTGGAAGCCTGTTCAGCCTTAAGATGTGCATCCTCCTGCTGACCCTGCTCGGCTGCATGTCCGTCTGCCGCTTTTTCTGCAAGGCAATGTGCCCGCTGGGCGCCATTTACGGCCTGCTGAACAAAATCAGCATATATCATCTGGAAGTGGACGCCGGCAAATGCATCGGATGTGGGAAATGCGCCAAAGCCTGTCAAATGGACGTAGACCCCGTAAAGCATCCCGATTCTGCCGAATGTATTCGATGCGGCGCCTGCAGGGACGCCTGTCCCACTCAGGCAATCCGGCTGGGTTTTAAAAAGAAGCCGTAATATTTTTTCGCCACGCTTCATAAGAACACAGTCCCTGAGCATACCATTCGCAGTTTTTGCAGGAACCGTCAAATATCTCACCGGTAAGTTTTTCTGCAGCCATGCGCCGCAGCGTCCGATATGTATAAACGCAGCCTGGCTTTATGTCAAAACACTCTGCCAGAGCTGCGTCCTTTTGTTCTACCTGCACGCCGCTGCTTTTACAGGCGCCCTCCGCCGTCAGATTAGGACAGCCGGCGCAGATCATATCCGCACCGCAGACCGCCGTAAGAGGCGCGTCCTGATTTTCTTCCAGTCGCCGGATCATATGCGCCATATTTTCACAAAAGCTGCCGCTATAGCCATGCCCCACGAAAAGAGGGATGCACAAAAGATGATGAATCCGAAGGGACATAGCGCACGTGTCTCCGCCTTTTTTACAGCTCATAAGCCAGATTTGCCGCGCTCAGCGCCCGGCGAATGGCAAGCGCCACAAAGTAGGCGGCGATCACCGACGCCACGTCTTTTATAAGATACGGCACTGACACTGCCATAGCCGCCGGAACAAATCCCATGCCCATCACAGCCATAAACTGGAAAATGCCAAGCAGATGGCATACCGCCAGACCGGCGGCACTCAAAACAACAAGCAGAATCTTATTCTTCTGTACCAGGCCCAGGCCGCAGAGCAGTACCATAAAAATGAATCCCCAGATAAATCCCCCTGTCATTCCCACAAGAACGCCTGCGCCGCCGCTGAAATTGGCAAATACCGGCACTCCAACCGCTCCCACAAGAACGTATACCACTGTCGCTGCAGTTCCCAGCTTCCATCCCAGCACATAGGCTGTCAGCGCCACTGCAAAGGTCTGCAGGGTAATCGGAACGCCCGACGGCATTGGAATTGACAGCTGCGAAAGCACTGCCAGCACTGCTGCAAACATTCCCACAAAGATCAGTGACCTTGTTGATAATTTTTTTCCTTTTTCCATTTTCTTACTCTCCCGCTTTAATTGTAAACTTATTTTTGTCATTTGGTTGACATTTGTATTCTATTCGTCAGAGGGCAGATTGTCAACTGCTTTTTTTATTCGGTTTACAATCATATTTATCTTTTTTCAATTTCTTTAAGATTTTTTTTGGATTTGAAACAATTTTTGGACACAAACACACGGTATACTTTAGATAATCAAATGAAGCCTACAGCGGTGCAGACGCGTATGTATTGCTCGGGCTTCGACAAAAAACAATCTTCCCGGAGCGTCACGAAACCAACTGCTTCGAAGCCCCAGGAAGTTTACATATTCTTACTTATCTTTATTTCTATTGCCTGTATCCGGCCAGACACAGGCAGTAGAAATTTTTGTTTTTCAAACCTTCAGCCTTGGCAGGCCATCAGAGATCCATACAGCCCGTTAGAGATTTGTACAGCCTATCAGAGATTCGTATAGCCCATCAGGGATTCGTCCACCGCTTTCGCCGCTTCCCTTCCTTCCCGGATAGCCCATACCACCAGAGACTGCCCCCGATGCATATCGCCCGCCGTGAAAACGTTCGGTACGCTGGTCTGATATTTTCCCGCAGCTGTGGCCACGTTTGTCCGGCCGTCCAGTTCTACTTTGAAAGCGTCGGTCACATATTTCTGGGACCCCAGGAAACCGGCTGCGATCAGTACAAGATCCACGTCCACAATCTCCTCCGTCCCCTCCACGGGCACCATCATCATACGGCCGCTCTTTTCGTCCCTCTTTCCTTCCAGTTTCACAAGCTTGGCCTGGCAGACTTCACCCTTCTTATTGGCGATAAATTCTGTCACGGTAGTCTGGTAAACCCTTGGGTCGTGTCCGAATACGGCAATCGCTTCCTGCTGGCCGTAATCCGTCTTGCAGACCCTGGGCCACTGGGGCCATGGATTATTTGCGGCGCGCACATCCGGCGCCTTCGGCATCATCTCAAGCTGCAGGACGCTCTTTGCCCCCAGGCGGATCGACGTGCCGACACAGTCGTTTCCGGTATCACCGCCGCCGATTACCATAACCTTTTTATCTTTTGCCGAAATAAATTTCTTGTCCTCAAAATTCGAGTCCAGCAGGCTCTTTGTCGTGGCCTTCAGGAAATCCACCGCAAAGTAAATTCCCTTTGCCTCCCGTCCCGGCACTCGGATATCCCTGGGATTTGAAGCGCCGCAGCAGAGTACCACCCGGTCGAACTCCTTTAAGAGTTCCTCCGCCTTGATGTCCTCCCCAATGTTGGCGTTTGTCACAAATTTAATGCCTTCAGCCTCCATCAGCGCCAGCCGCCGGTCAATCACATGCTTTTCCAGCTTCATATTTGGAATCCCATAGCGCAGAAGGCCGCCGATACGGTCATTTCTCTCAAATACCGTCACCGAATGTCCCCGTTTGTTCAACTGCATGGCAGCCGCAAGCCCCGAAGGGCCGCTTCCCACCACCGCCACGGTTTTTCCTGTGCGCACCTTCGGCGGCTCCGGCTTCACCAGACCGGCTTCAAAAGCATTTTCAATGATAGCCCTCTCATT
This sequence comes from Eubacteriales bacterium, assembly GCA_030524785.1. Classification (GTDB taxonomy): domain Bacteria; phylum Bacillota; class Clostridia; order Lachnospirales; family Lachnospiraceae; genus Marvinbryantia. The sequence goes on along the minus strand of JAUNFZ010000019.1, from coordinate 32,174 downwards.
TTCCTTGCTGGCCACCGGCTCGCCGTTCAGATTGCAGGTACAGGCCGCCTCGCAGAGAGCCGGGCATACCCTGGAGGTAAATTCCGGAAAGCAGTGGGTCTTCATCAGCCTCTTATACGCCTGCTCCCAGTTGCCAAGATATACAAAATCATTCCACTCCGGCACCAGGTTGTTCAGTGGACACCCTGATGCCATCCCGCCGATCATCATTCCCGACTGGCAGAAGGGTACGCCGCAGGCCATACATCTGGCCGCCTGCCGGCGCTGCTTTTCCCTGGAAAGAGGCGTGTGAAATTCATTAAAGTTTTTTATACGGACTTTGGGACTTTCAGCCTTTGCCGTCTCCCGCTCGTAGTCCATAAATCCTGTTGGTTTTCCCATCCTCGCTGCCTCCTAACCTTTCTTGATAGCATTAAATGCTTCGATCTGTGCCTGCTCGCTGCTGAGACCTTTTTCTTCCATCTGAATAATCGTATTCATCATTCTCTTGTAATCGTTGGGAATGATCTTCTTAAACTTCGGCAGGTACTCCTCAAAGTGCTCCAGAATCTCCTTACCCTTCTCAGAGTTTGTGTAGGCCACGTGATCCTGAATCATCTTTTTCAGTTCTTCCACATCATACTTATTTGTCAGCTTTTCGATTGCGACCATCTCTTTATTGACCTTCTTGTACAGATCGCTGTCTTCATCCAGCACATAGGCCACGCCGCCGCTCATGCCCGCCGCAAAGTTTTTGCCCGTTTTGCCGAGAATCACCGCCCGGCCTCCGGTCATATACTCACATCCGTGTTCGCCCACGCCCTCCACTACTGCAATAGCGCCGGAGTTGCGGACACAGAAACGTTCACCCGCCACGCCGTTGATGTAGGCGCTGCCGCTGGTTGCGCCGTAAAGGGCTACGTTGCCGATAATAATATTTTCATCCTGCCGATAGGTAATTCCCTTTGGCGGATACACGATCAGTTTCCCGCCGGAAAGCCCCTTTCCAAAATAATCGTTGGAATCGCCCACAAGCTCCAGGGTCAGGCCCTTTGGAATAAAGGCGCCGAAGCTCTGGCCGCCGGCTCCGTTGCATTTTACCGTAAATGTATCTTCCTCCAGCCCGTCCTGGTAGCGCCGGGTAATTTCCGAGCCGAAAATTGTGCCGAAGGTACGGTCTACATTGGAAACGTCCACCTCTATGCTGCGCTTCTGTCCTTTTTCCAGGGCGCCCTTTAATTTCTTCAGGAGGATTTTTTCATCCGCCGTTTTCTCCAACTGGAAATCATATACCTGCTCCGGCTGGAAGGTGCATTTCTGCCCCGCATAGGGATTATCCAAAATCGCGCTCAGATCCACTCTGGCTGCTTTCTCCTTATAAAAGCCCTCTCCCTTTCTCAGAAGATCGCTTCTGCCCACCAGCTCATCCACAGTGCGCACGCCCAGCTTTGCCATATACTCCCGCAGTTCCTGGGCAATGAATTTCATAAAATTCATCACGTATTCCGGCTTGCCCCGGAAACGCTTGCGAAGCTCCGGGTTCTGGGTAGCCACGCCTACCGGACAAGTGTCCAGGTTGCAGACGCGCATCATCACGCACCCCATCGTTACCAGGGGGGCTGTGGCAAATCCAAATTCCTCTGCTCCTAAGATCGCGGCAATGGCCACGTCGCGGCCGCTCATCAGTTTTCCATCCGTCTCAATGCGCACCTTATTTCGAAGGCCATTCATCATCAGTGTCTGATGCGTTTCCGCCAGGCCAAGTTCCCACGGAAGCCCCGCGTTGTGAATCGAACTTCTGGGAGCCGCGCCCGTACCGCCGTCATAGCCGGAAATCAAAATCACCTGGGCACCCGCCTTTGCCACACCTGCGGCAACTGTGCCCACGCCGGCCTCAGGCACCAGCTTCACAGATATCCGGGCCTTTGTATTAGAATTCTTTAAGTCGTAGATTAACTGCGCCAGATCCTCGATGGAGTAAATATCGTGGTGAGGCGGCGGAGAAATCAGGCTGACGCCCGGTGTGGAATGTCTTGTCTTTGCAATCCACGGATACACTTTGCCTCCCGGCAGGTGGCCGCCCTCGCCCGGTTTTGCTCCCTGGGCCATCTTAATCTGCAGCTCTTTTGCACTCACCAGGTAACGGCTGGTAACGCCGAAACGCCCTGACGCCACCTGCTTGATGGCGGAGCTGCGGTCATTTTCGGTTCCCGCAGAAGCCAGACGCTCGTCGCTCTCGCCGCCTTCTCCGGAGTTGGATTTTCCATGCAGCCGGTTCATGGCAACCGCCAGCGTCTCGTGCGCCTCCTGCGAAATCGACCCATAAGACATGGCGCCGGTTTTGAAACGGGTCACAATGGATTCCACGCTTTCTACTTCCTCCAGGGGCACTCCCTCTGCCGGATAGTTAAATTCCATAAGGCTTCGAAGATACCCGGATTCCTCCCGGTTCACTCTGGCCGTATATTCTTTAAACATCTGATAATTTCCCTGACGGGTAGATTCCTGCAGAAGATGAATCGTCAGCGGATTATAACGGTGTTCCTCCCCCTGGCTTCTGGATTTATGGCGGCCGATGCTGTTCAGCGTCAGATCTGTGCCAAGCCCCAGCGGATCGAATGCCTCATTGTGCAGCGCCTCCGTCTGGTTTTCAATATCTTTCATGGTGATGCCGCCCACACGGCTGACCGTATTGGTAAAGTACTTATCTATCACCTCTTTGCTGATACCGATCGCCTCAAAAATCTGGGAACCCTGGTAAGACTGAATGGTAGAGATACCCATCTTGGAAGCAATCTTCACAATCCCATGCAGCACGGCGCTGTTATAGTCGTTCACCGCCGCATAGTAATCCTTTTCGATCATCTTGTTTTCGATCAGCTCGCGTATCGTCTCCTGGGCCAAATAGGGGTTCACCGCACAGGCTCCATAACCCAGAAGCGTTGCAAAGTGATGCACTTCCCTGGGTTCTCCGGATTCCAGAACGATCGCCAGAGACGTTCTCTTTTTCGTTTTCACGAGATACTGATGCACTGCCGATACTGCCAGCAGCGAGGGAATCGGCACATGGTTTTCATCCACGCCCCGGTCCGTCAGAACCAAAATATTTACGCCGTCCCGGTGAGCTTTATCCACTTCCACAAAGAGGCGTTCGATGGCGCGCTCGATGCTGGTGCTCTTATAATAGGTAATCGGCACCTCCGCCACCTTAAAGCCATCCACCTTCATATGCTTGATCTTCAGCATATCCGTATTTGTCAGGATCGGATTATTTACCTTCAGTACTTTGCAGTTCTCCGGACATTCCTCCAGAAGATTTCCGTCCTCGCCCACATAAACTGTGGTGGAGGTGACAATCTCCTCGCGGATTGCATCAATCGGCGGATTGGTTACCTGGGCAAACAACTGTTTAAAATAATTAAACAGGGGCTGCTGTTGGTCGGAAAGAACCGCCAGCGGTGTGTCGATGCCCATGGAAGCAATCCCCTCCGCACCGTTCAGCGCCATGTTGCGGATAGAAGTACGGTACTCCTCAAAGGTGTAGCCAAAGGCTTTCTGAAGCCTTGCCCGTTCTTCACTGGTGAACTCCGGCACGCTCACATTGGGAATCTTCAGGTCGGCCAGCTTCACCAGATTGCTGTCCAGCCATTCACCGTAGGGCTCCCTGGATGCATAATATTCTTTCAGATCGTCGTCGTCGATGATCTTGCCCTTCACCGTATCGATCAGCAGCATTTTTCCCGGATGCAGGCGTTCCTTCATCACAATCTTTTCCGGCGGGATCTCCAGCACGCCCACCTCGGAGGACAAAATCATATAACCGTCCTTCGTAATATAATACCGGGAGGGGCGCAGGCCGTTGCGGTCCAGAACCGCTCCCACCTGATCGCCGTCGCTGAACATAATCGATGCAGGTCCGTCCCACGGCTCCATCATCGTCGCATAATACTGATAAAAATCCCTCTTGCTCTGGGAAAGATTCAGATTGTTCGACCAGGGCTCCGGAATCAGGATCATCATAGCCAGCGCCATATCCATGCCGCTCATAATCAAAAACTCCAATGTATTATCCAGCATGGCGGAATCGGAACCGGCCGCGTTAATGACCGGCAATACCTTATGAAAATCCTCCTGAAGATAAGCGGAGGCCATAGTTTCTTCCCGGGCCAGCATCTTGTCTGCGTTTCCGCGGATGGTGTTAATCTCTCCGTTGTGCACGATAAAGCGGTTGGGATGCGCCCGCTCCCAGCTTGGATTCGTGTTGGTGCTGAATCTGGAATGTACCGTGGCAATGGCAGATTCATAGTCCGGGCTCTGCAGGTCTGTAAAAAACTGCCGAAGCTGCCCCACCAAAAACATACCCTTATACACAATGGTACGGCTGGACAGAGACGCCACATACGTATTCTCATTGCTCTGTTCAAACTCACGGCGGGCTACATAGAGCCGGCGGTCGAAAGCCAGCCCCTTCTCCACGTCTTCCGGCTTTTTAATAAATGCCTGCATGATATACGGCATTTTATCCAGGGCTTTCTGTCCCAGAACTTCCGGTACGGTGGGAACGGTACGCCATCCCAGAAATTCCAGTCCCTCTTTGCTCAGGATAATCTCAAACATTTTCATTGCCTGTTTTCTTTTCAGCTCATCCTGAGGGAAGAAAAACTGACCGACGCCGTACTCCCTCTCTCCGCCCAAAAAAATACCGAGGGCTTTACAGGTTTTGGAAAAGAATTTGTGTGAAATCTGTAAAAGGATTCCAACTCCATCCCCTGTTTTTCCCTCGGCGTCTTTGCCGGCTCTGTGCTCTAAATTTTCTACAATCTTTAACGCGTTCTCTACGGTTTCCCGGGTTTTGATTCCCTTGATGTTTACCACTGCTCCGATGCCGCAGTTGTCATGCTCAAATTCCTGACGGTATAACGGCGGAGTCTGCGGCGCTGTTTGTCTGTTTTCACCAGCCATAGCACTCTCCCTTTCTTTTGCGGCTTTGCCGTATATGTGCATCTGCCGCGTTTTTTTCATAAGTCTAATCACTTTTTTCGATTAAACATTACTTTAAATTTTCTTTACGCATAATCATACACCCTTACGGCAAAATTGTAAATAGGAAATTTTCAGTGAATTGTCTGATTATTAGACTATTTATGTTTTTGTTTCGCAATTGCACGGTTTTAATTTAAATATTCTCTGTCCACGCCTTCAATTCCTGCCATAATCTCCCTACCGGCAGCCCCATCACATTATAATAATCGCCGCAAATTCCCCGGATATGAGCCGCGAAGCTTCCCTGAATACCGTAAGCTCCCGCCTTATCCATACAATCGCCGGTTTTCACATAAGCTTCAATCTCCCGCTCCGTCATAGGATAGACGTGTACATCTGTTTTTTCATAAAAAGAGCGCACGTTCTGATCTTTTATAAGGGTCACGCCCGTATATACCTGATGGCTCCTGCCCTGAAGCGAACGCAGCATGTCTTTTGCTTCCTTCTCATTTCCCGGCTTGCCGAGCACATGCCCATCCAGCACCACAATCGTATCCGCTCCCAGCACCAAACGGCCCGGATATTCTGCGGCCACCCTTCGCGCCTTAGTAAAAGACAGTTCTTCTACAATCTCTCCCGGACTGGTTTTTGTTATCCTCTCCTCTGCATTGCTTTTTACCACCTCAAAAGCGACCCCGATCTGCTGCAAAAGCTCCCGTCTTCTCGGGGAACCGGAAGCCAGAATTAATGTTTCCCGCATACGCTGCACCTCCCTTTCTTTTTCCAAAACAGCCTTTGTCAATCTTTTTTTATTTCGTCTTCCTCCGGCTCATTTTCCAGTTCTTCTACTTTTTTATAGTATGAGCGCATGGTAAGTTCCAGTGCAATCAGGCACAGCAGAAAAATCGGCAGAAAAACAAATACTCCCGCCGCCAGGGATCCGAAAAATTTTCCATAGTTTCTATAGGTATAGCCAAAGGTAAACACTCCCATAACCAGACCTCCAATGACGCTTAAGATAAGATTATTTTTCGGCGTAGCCGCAATCTTTCCGCTCCAGAGGCCTTTCTTCAGGCATGCCGACGACGTATACGCTGACATTACGAAAAAAACAATCCACTCGCCTCCAAGGATTCTTAAGCTGTACTCCTGAAAAAGAAACATTTCTGTCAGAATGATTGCCAGCAAAAGCCAGTACGCAGTCCAGAATCCCCTATGTTCTATCTGCAGCAGGTTTCTTTCCTCCCGCTCATCCAATTTTGCGGTTTCAAACAGTTTTCCACTTTTCTTACTCATCAGATTCATCCTCCCAAAACAGATCGTTTAATGTTTTTCCCAGTTCCCTGCAGATTGCCACACACAGCTTCAAAGAAGGATTGTAATCCCCCGACTCAATCATACCGATGGTCTGGCGCGTCACTCCCACCCTTTTCGCAAGCTCAATCTGCGAAATATCCTTTTCAATCCGGGCAAATTTCATTTTCAGATTTCTCATGAATATCCTCCCTGCAGTAAACGCCGCATAAGCGGCATATTTCCCATACGTCTCCAGATTTCCACATCTTTAGATTTCTCCTTCCTTAAATTTGCCTTAAATTCGGGTTATCTCTAGGTTATCATACCATTTAACATATGTCAATTATATTTTGCATATGACATATTTATTATTTTATCCAACTATATTATGACCCCCAACTGACAGTTCATATAAGTAAAAAATAACACTTGACACATTATACTATGTATTATATAGTATAATGCATAAGGAGGCGATTGAGTGGATAAACAGCTAAAGAAAGGCTTTCTGGAATACTGTGTGCTCGGTGCGCTCTATCGGGAGGATTCCTACGGCTACCAGATCATTAAAGATATTTCTGCCTGTATTGAAATATCAGAATCAACGCTCTACCCTATTTTGAAGCGCCTGGAAGCCGCATCCTGCGTGGAGACCTATTCCGTGGAACACAACAGCCGGCTGCGCAAATATTACCGCATCACAGAAAAAGGGAAAACATACGCACAGGAATTTTTAAAGGACTGGCAGCAATTGCTGCAGATACATGAATTTATGAAGGGAGCGATTCAGGATGAATAAGACCGAATTTTTAGACCGCCTGGAAAAATTGCTGAAAAGCCTGGACAAACAGGAACGCCGAAAATTTCTCGCCTATTACAGTGAAATGATCGACGACGCCATGGAGGACGGCTGTACGGAGGAAGAAGCCGTTGCACGCATTGGAAGCCCCGGCGCAGCGGCAGAGGAAATTTTAAGCGAACGGGAAATTGCGCCGCAAAAGTCCTCCTCCACCGTCAAAAAAATAACGATTGCCATACTGCTGATCCTTGGTTCGCCGCTATGGGGCAGTATTGTGCTGGCGGCAGTGCTTCTTGCCGCGGGCCTTATTCTAACCGCTGCCGCGCTGGTACTGAGCGCTTATATTTTGATCTGGTGTATCCCCATTACCGCCGGCGCTGTGGCCATAAGCAGCCTGATTCTTTCCGTCGTCAGTACCCTGGGCGCCGTGCCGATTCTTCTTTCCAATCCGGCTCTTGGCGTTTTTCAGTTCGGCGCCGGAATCATGGCGGCGGGAGCATTTATTCTCTGCAGCCTTGCCGCCCAGTGTACAGGAAAATACTTTATTAAGGTAACTATATCGTTCACCAAATGGCTGAAAGGGCTGTTTGCAAAGAAAAAGAAAGAGGCGATAATATGAAATGGAAAGCGATAAATGAAAAAAAGTTTCGAAAAAAGGCTGCGGCAGGCGGATGTATTTTTCTAATCTGCGGCTTCCTCATCTGCATGGCAGGATTTTCCATGGCCCATTTTAATATCGACCAGCTGCAGGCAGATACCGAGCCGAAGTGGTACCAGACCGTGCATTTTGACGACGGCGCTTTCTCTCTGGGGATTCTCCTTCGGGATGGCTATCTTACAGGCTTTTCCACAAAATAATACGGAAATTTTTCCCGATTTTTACAAATACCCTATCTCATGTTTACAATTATGTGTTACACTGAATGTAATACCGGACAAATGTCCGATGCAGTTTCCTCTGCAGGGCAGCCGCCGGGTTTTGCAAAACATGAAGACGGGGTATTTTACTATGAAAAACGAAAAGCTTACGAAACTGGAAAAGTACTGGATTCTCTACGACGTCGGCAATTCTGCCTTTGTCCTGCTGGTGGCAACCATTCTGCCCATCTATTTCAATTATCTGGCGGGCAATGCGGGGATCTCCGAGGTGGATTACCTGGCGTTCTGGGGCTATGCCGCCTCGATTTCCACCATAGCGGTGGCTGTCATCGGCCCTGTGCTCGGCACCATTGCCGACACAAAAAATTACAAAAAGCCGCTGTTTACTTTTTCTATGATCGCCGGCGTGCTGGGCTGCGCTGCCCTTTCGCTGCCGACCTCGTGGATTGTGTTTCTGGCAGTATTTGTCATTGCAAAGATCGGCTTCAATGCCAGCCTGATCTTCTATGACTCTATGCTGGTGGACGTCACAACTCCGGAGCATATGGACATCGTCTCCTCCCAGGGCTACGCCTGGGGGTATATCGGAAGCTGTATTCCCTTTATCGTATCTCTGATCTTTGTGCTGATGTATGACAAAATCGGTATCTCCATGACCGCCGCCATGACAATTGCTTTTCTGATCAATGCCGCCTGGTGGCTTGTGATGACGCTGCCGCTTTTAAAGAATTATGAACAGATCAACTATGCGGAAGCGCCGAAGCATCCCGTGGCTGACAGCTTCCGCCGCCTTGGCAGCACGCTGAAGGATATTACAAAGCAAAAACATATCTTTCTTTATCTGCTGGCTTTCTTCTTTTTTATCGACGGCGTTTACACGATCATTGAAATGGCGACCGCCTATGGAAGCGCCCTCGGCCTCGACACCCAGGGACTTCTTCTGGCCCTGCTGGTGACTCAGATTGTGGCTTTCCCCTTCGCCCTGATCTTCGGGCGGCTGTCAAAGCGCTATGAAACGGCTCTGCTGATTAAAGTCTGTATTATCGCCTACACCGGCATTGCGCTGTTCGCCATCCAGCTCGACAAACAATGGGAGTTCTGGGTGCTGGCCGTCCTGGTAGGCATGTTCCAGGGAGCTATTCAGGCTCTGTCGCGTTCTTATTTTGCCAAAATCATTCCCCCTGAAAAATCCGGAGAATATTTCGGCATTTACGATATCTGCGGCAAGGGCGCCTCTTTTCTGGGAACTACTCTGGTGGGCGTCGTAGCTCAGATCACCGGCAATGCCAGCGCCGGCGTCGGCATCCTTGCCATTTTGTTCATCATCGGATTTATTCTTTTCTGCATGGCCGCCAGGCAAAACCGCAGCAAGGCCTGAAAAAACGCCACGGCTGCTCTGACTTTCCAAAATGGCAAAGTCAGAGCAGCCGCAGCGCTTCCCGGAATTATATTTCTTCCTCTCTCATGTCCTTTTTCCTGTTGAAGATATCATAAATGCACGGCACCACAAAGAGTGTCAGAAGCGTACCGTAGGTCAGCCCGCCAATCGTAACGATTGCCATGGGCTGTACCATATCTGCGCCCATGCCCATACCCAGCGCCATGGTGAAAAGACCCAGAATCGTCGTCAGCGCCGTCATAATGATAGGACGCAGCCTCGTTCTGCCCGCTTCCACAATGGCAGCTTTTTTCTCCATGCCCTCCCGGCGAAGCTGATTAATATAATCCACCAGCACAATACCGTTATTTACAATAATACCGGACAGCATAACAAATCCAATCATTGCAATGACGCTGATGGGATTGCCTGTCAGATACAGTCCGAACAGACCTCCCGTAAACGCCAGCGGAATCGTAAACATAATGATAAAGGGAGACAGCAGGGACTGGAACTGCGCTACCATGATCAAATACATGAACGCCAGCGCCAGCAAAAGCATTTTTATCACCTCTGTCATCGCTTCGTTGATTGTCTCGTCCTCGCCCGCCATTTCCAGGCTGTACCCCGACGGCACCTCATAATCTTTCAGCGCTTCCTCCACATCTGCCGATACCAGGCCGATATTATATCCCTCCGCAATCTGGGCAGATACGGTAACATATCTCACCTGCGCTTCGCGATTGATGGAGGAGAATCCTTCCGTATCCACAAAATCCACCAGATCTGAAAGCGGAACATCTACTTCCTGATTTTCCTCGTCCTTGCCGGGAATCGTAAGCTTTTCAATTTTTTCCCGGGTCAGCGTCTCATCCGTATCGCTGACCACTATCACCGGATAATCCTTTGACAGTGTGGAAAGTGTGGTGGCGCTGGAGGCGTCCGCCAGCTTCGCCTGCAGGAACTGATATACCTGAGCGGTTGTCAGCTGATACTTCATTGCCTCATCTTTATTCACCACCAGCCGGTACTCCAGCGTTTTCTCCGCAATTCCGTCCGATACCTCAGTGGTACCCTCCACATTCTCCAGAATCGCTGCTACTTCTGCGGCCATCCGCTTCAGTTCATCCAGCTCCCGGCCTTTGATGTGAATGGAAATACCGCTGCCGCCAAGAGCCGACATATCCATTGTCGAAGTCTCCACATCCAGGTCGCACGGAAGATCCGCCGTTTTCGCCAGGATTTCTTTTGCCAGCTCCTCGTTGGACAATGTCTTTTCTTCATCGAGCAGCACATAGATAGACGCAGAATTTGTGCCGGAACCCTGGCCGCCCATCATGCTCATCACCCCGGAACCGCCTGTCATAGCTCCCACATCCGTAACGTCCTCTATCTCCATAATGCGCTCCATTACCTGATCGGACATTTCCGCCGTCTCCGACAGCAGCGCGTCTTCCGGCATATTCAGCGTCACAGACACCTGGGTGCTCTCCATATCAGGCATAAACGCGGTTCCTCTGGATATCGCCAGATATGCCGACCAAATCAAAAGGCCCACCGCCAGCAAAAGTACCAGGGGCTTCACCTTCAGGGACCATCTAAGAAGCTTCGCATATGCCGCCTGTATGCCGCCGAAAAAGCGCGACGTCTTTTCCTTTGTATTCTTCAGAAGGCCTGCGCCCATGGCCGGAACCAGGGTCAGAGCCACCACCAGGCTGGCAATCAGGGAATAGGCGATCGTCAGGCCCATATCCACAAACAGCTGGCGGGTAATGCCCGTGGTAAATACGATCGGTGCAAACACACAGATCGTCGTCAGGGTGGAGGCCGCAATCGCCCCCGACACCTGGCGGGCGCCCTCCACCGCCGCCTTCTTCACCGGATATCCTTCGCCCCGCAGGCGGTAAATATTTTCAATCACGACAATCGAGTTATCTACCAGCATACCAATGCCGAGAGCGAGGCCGGACAGTGAAATAATATTTAAGGTAATATTGCTGAAGTACATCAGCACTATCGCCGTCATAATACTGATCGGAATCGAGCAGGCAATTACCAGCGTAGGGCGTATGCTCTTTAAGAACAGCAGCAGCACAATCACTGCCAGCACCGCGCCGGAGAGCATATTTTCGATCACAGAGTCTACCACCAGATCAATATAGACGCCCTGGTCCATCAGTTCAATGATATGCACTCCCTGATGTTCTTCCTCAATCTGGGCAAACCTTTTCTTGATCCGCTCTGAAACCTCACCGGTAGAATATCCCGACTGCTTCTGCATCGTAAATAAAACGCCGGAATGGCCGTTGATCTTTGCATAAATCTCGCCGCTGTTGTCCAGAACCGCCACATCTGCCACATCCGACAGGCGAATCGGCTCCAGTCCGTCCATGTGCAGGTCGAGCACCATCAGATTCTCAATGTCCTGCGTATCTTCCAGCTTATTGCCCACACGAACCAGGAAGTCAACGCCCTCCTCCGTAACGTAGCCGGCAGGCATACTGAAGTTCTGAGCCGCAAGGATACCTTTTATCATATCCGCTGTGATAATCTGGGTAACGTCTGCCTGGTCGTAGGCCGTTTCCTTCTGCTCCTTAATCTGCTCAAGGGCCGCATCCAGTTCTTTCTGTCCGGCGTTCAGCTCCGCTTTTCCCACTGCCATCTCAATCGTAGCCGAAATCTTCGCGCTGTTAAGCTGAGCTACCGCAGAAGATACGCTGCTCTGTCCGGAAGCGATTTTTGCCTTCGCATTTTCCAACTGCGTTTTGGCGCCTAAAAGCTGCGCCCTGCCATCGCTGATCTGCTTTTTGCCGGCTTCAATCGCCGCTTTCCCCGCAGCAATCGTCTCCATTTGCTCCGGCATCCCGTCAATGGTTTGCTGCATCTGGCTGATGCCGTCTTCCACCTGCACCCGGCGGGAAACCAGCTCCGATTTTGCAGTGTCGATGCTTTCATTAAGCTCATCGCCCTCTTTGGAGGTATCCACTCCAAAAGCTGCCAGCGTCGTCAGAAGCTTTGTCCGCTGCGTATCCAGCTCTGTCCTGGCCGCCTGCGCCTGGGAAAGCTGCGTCTCATACTGAATAATCGCCGCCTCAATATTTGCGCCTTCCACTATCTGTCCCAGTTCATCCGCGGAGGGAAGTTCCGACAGAATACCCGCAACCATATTTTCGGCTTGGGTACCCTCAAGCAGAAGTTCCTCCTCCGAGGGAATCTGGCTCTGGTCCGTCCCGCCGGAAATAGCTCCGCCTTCCGCTGCTGATGCTTCGCCAGTTGCTGCCCCGTCGGTCGCTGCCTCGTTTCCTGTCAGAGCCGTCTGCGTAGCGATTACTTCGTTTTCCACCAGCCCTGACGTCTCAGGCTGCGCCGCGGACATGTCCTGAGGCGCGCTTTCTGCGGCGTCTGTCTGCGGCTGCGCCGCCAAAGGTTCTGTGCCGGAGGAATCCGCCTCCTGGATGGCGCCGCTTTCCTCCTCCATGATCACAGTATCTGTGTTTTCGCCGCCGGAAGTATTCTGGCTGCCGGATGTAGTTTCGCCGCCGGATATGTTCTCACTGCCGGAAGGATCCGTCGGCGGAAGCTGGGACTGATCCGTGCCCGGCTCCACGGGCGGTATCGTCTGTCCGCTCTGCAGCGCTTTCAAATTTGCTATGATTTCCTCAAGCGCCGCAATTCCCTCGTCCGCCTGTTTCAATCCGTCGTTTAGCTGCGGTATCAACATCGGCGCCTGCTCTAAAAGTTCTATCCCGCTGTCGATCTGGCTCTTTTGCTCCTCCAAAGCGGCCTTCTGCGCCGGAAGTTTGGCCAGCGCCTGCTCGCCCTCAAGAAGCTCCGATTCCTTCTGCGAAAGTTCCTGCTCGGAATCCTCAAGCTTGGCAAGGCCGGATTCCACCTCCGCAAGCTTCTGATCTATCTGCACCTGCCCGGTAATCATCTGGCTCGTGCCGGCGCTCAACTGGCTTTCCGCCGAGGAAGTCTGATCCGTCAGTTGAGTCTGTCCGTTTGCCAGCTCGGTTTTGCCCTCCTCAAGCTTCTTTTGTGCCTCCTCCATCTCGCTCTCCGCTTCGGCAAATTTATTGTCGAGAGCGTCGCGCACCTTTTTATTTACCGCCCGGATTTTATCTTCCCGCAGCGTCACCTGCACCTGCTCCTCGATTGTTCCGGTATCGCTGACGCTGGCGACGCCCTCAATGCTCTCCAGCTCCGGAAGAATCGCATTGTTCACCAGGTCCGTCAGTTCGCTCTGGGACATATCTCCCGCTTCCATAGCGGCCACCATAACCGGAAGCATATCCGGATTCAGCTTCATAATTATGGGACTTCCTACCGTATCGTCCCAGTAACCCTCAATCTGATCCAGGTTTTCCCTCATCTCGTTGGTCACCGCATCCATATTTGCCGACTGGGCAAACTCCAGGATAACCGTTGACACATTCTCCGCAGATACGGAGCTGATACTTTCAATATTGCTGATCGTCGCCATAGACTGCTCTACAGGACGGGTGACAATTGTCTCCACCTCCTCCGGGCTGGCGCCGGGATACGTCGTGTAGACAATCGCATAGGGCAGCGTCATATCCGGCAGCAAATCCGTCTGCATGCTCGTAAACGACACATACCCCAGAATCAGAATTAAAACAACGCCCACTAATACCGTATAGGGGCGTTTTACACTATAGCGTGACAGCATGGACTATCCTCCCTCAATTTTTACTCATCCCTCACATACCTAGTTACATATTAACCCCCGGTTTTCATATGTCAACAAACCGGAGGCAAAATTTATAAATTTTATATTTTTTTCAGATTTTTCCGCCGTCACCGTATCTTTTCCAGTGCCTCCTTTGACAGAATCTTTGGTATATTCACCAGGAACAGAACGGACGCCGTAATCGCCGAAATCACATCCGACACCGGCTCCGCGTAATATACGCCCATCACTCCCAGGAAATTGGGCAAAATCAGCGCCAGCGGCACAAGCAGAATCACCTTTCGCAGCATGGCGATAAACAGAGATATTTTCGCCTGTCCCAGCGCAAGGAATGTGGGCTGAATCGCCTGCTGAATCCCAAAGATCAGCATACCCGACATAAACACCGGCATGACCCGTCCCACCAGCTCTGTAAGCTCGCTGTCGTTTGTAAACATTCCCGCAAAGAAGCGCGGAAATACCATCGTGAGTGTGGTGGCGCAAAAGGCAAAGCTAAAACATATGCCAATCATCAGGCGGTACGTTTTTTTCACCCGTTCAAAACGGCCCGCGCCAAAATTGTAGCTGATAATCGGCTGCACTCCCTGGGTAAACCCGGAGATGGGCGCGGACATAAACTGCATAACACTGGTCATAATCGTCATGCTTCCCACGTACAGGTCACCGCCAAACACCTGTAACTGGCGGTTCATCACAATATTAATCAGACACTCTGTCGAGCGCATCACAAAAGGCGATATGCCAAGAGCCAGAATATTTTTTATAATCGAAAGATCGCAGCGCACCAGTTTCGCCCGGATGCGCAGCGTAGACTTCTTTCCGCACAGAAACGCTACGTTCCACAGGGCGCTTAAAAACTGCGAGATCACCGTGGCCACAGCCGCGCCCTGTACGCCCCAGCCAAACACAAAAATGAAAACAGGATCCAGAACGATATTCGTAACGGCGCCGATTAGCACGGAACACATGGCAACCGTGGACTGGCCCTGCGCAATAATATACGTATTCAGGCCCAGCGCCAGCTCCACAAACAGGGTGCCGGCCAGATAAATTTTCAGATAAGAGGCAGCAAAGGGCGCCGTGGCGTCGCTGGCGCCGAACATATACAGAAACGGCATGTGAAAGATATAAAAAACTCCCATCAGTATCACGGTAAACACAAGCAGAAGCCATACGCTGCTGCCCAGAATCCGCTCCGCGTGATCCCTGTCGCCTTTGCCAAGCCAGATTGCAGAAAGCGGAGCGCCTCCCGCGCCGGAAAAGGCAGAAAAAGCGGAGATCAGCATTGTGATTGGAAAGGTCAGGCCCACGCCTGTCAGCGCCGCCGCTCCCACTCCCTGGATATGGCCGATATACATGCGGTCCACAATGTTGTATAAAATATTGATGACCTGCGCAATAATAGACGGCACCGCCATGGAAACCATCAGGCGCGGGATGCTTCCCTCTCCCATCCGTTCTTCTTTTGATAAATCCATATTCATCGCAAACTGCCTCCGTATCTTGTTTATGCAAATCTGTTCCAGAAATTTTTTAATTTTCCCTGCACGTCCGAAAGACTGCATCTCTCATAATCTGCCCATTCCCTCGGAAAAATTTCACGGTATCTGCTGTGAAAAAAGCGTTCGTCCAGCAAAAGAATCACGCCCCGGTCCTGAGACGTTCGTATCACCCGCCCGGCGGACTGCAGCACCTTGTTCATCCCCGGATACTGGTATGCATAGGCAAAGCCGTCCATATCCCGGCGGTCGTAATACTGCTTCAGTATTTCCCTTTCCTCGCAGAGTTGGGGAAGCCCCGTACCTACAACTGCAGCACCGATAAGGCGCTCCTTTTTCAGGTCGATTCCCTCTCCAAAAATACCTCCAAGCACGCAGAAACCCACCAGCGATCCGCTTTGATCCTCCGAAAATTCCGCAAGAAACTCCTCCCGTTCCTGCTCAGACATATGACTGCTCTGGGAAAGCACGCGCACGTTCCCGGGCGCCAGCTCCTCAAAGCTTTCCCGCACTTCCTCCAGCATTTTATAGGATGGAAAAAACGCCAGATAATTTCCCTGCCGGGCCTTCGCCATCTCCAGAATATAGGCGGCGATCTTCTGATATTCCCGGGCATTTCTTCTGGTATAGCGGCTGCTGACGTCGCATGCAATCAAAATTTTTTTCTGTGCGGGGTCAAAGGGCGACTGCGCATACACCGCATAATCCTCCTCCGTGCCCGACAAAAGCTTCATATAATAGCGCACCGGCAGAAGCGTTGCAGAAAAAAGAACGGTTCCCCTGGCTTTCGCCAGACAATTGCCAATTTTCCCCGCCGTGTCGATGCAGAACAGCTTCAGCTTAAATCGGCCCTCCGGGGTATGCTGCGTATAAATTTCGTAGCTGTCGTCCAGTTCCTCATATATGGAAAGAAAATTTCTCACCTGAAAATAGAAATCCAGCACTTTTTTCCGCAGTGCTTCCCCATCACCATCATTTAAATCCTGCTGCTCCAAACGGTTCAGCGGACTTTTATCCTCCTCCAAAAGAGCCTCCAGACGCGAGGCTGCGTTCATTAAAGATATCGCAAACAGCCCGATATCCTTCAGAAGTTCATAGGATTCACATTCCCTTTTCATTTCCAGCAAATATCTGTTGCATTTTTCCAGAGCCCTGGCCGCCTGCGCGCTCACTGGCGCCAGCAGGCGCTTTATCTCTAAAAAGTCTTCTTTATATAAGGAAGCGCTGTACATCTCCCGGCCCCGTTCTACCAGATTATGTGCTTCGTCGATCAGAAAAATATAGTCTCCCTTTACCCCGTCCGCAAAAAAGCGCTTCAATTTCGCCTGGGGGTCAAATACGTAATTATAATCGCAGATCACGGCATCCACCCACAGGGACATGTCCAGGGACAGTTCGAAGGGACACACCTGCCACTTTTCGGCGTGGGCAATCAGCGCCTCCCTGGTATAGCTGTCGTTGACACCGGAAACCTCCGCATGCTCCTGTGTGCTGCCCCACCCGGTCAGAAGCTCGAACACAGCGTCGTTAATGCGGTCGTAATGTCCCCTGGCATAGGGGCACTTCTCGGGATTGCAGTCCGGCTCAGGGCACATACATATTTTTTCCTTTGCCGTGAGGGTAATCACTTTATAGCGAAGGCCCTGCTCTTTTAAAAGAGAGAACGCTTCCTGGGCCACCGTTCTGGTGATTGTCTTTGCCGTCAGATAAAAAATTTTCTCCCCCAGTCCTTCCCCGACGGCCTTTACCGCCGGAAACACTGCCGCTATCGTTTTTCCGACTCCGGTAGGCGCCTGAATAAACAGCTTTTTCTGGCGCTGCACCGTACGGTACACCGCCGCGGCCAGAGACTTCTGGCCCTCCCGGTAGGGGTACGGAAATACCGTTGCCCCGATGGAGGCCTGGCGTATTTTTCTCCACTCGATCTGAAATTCAGCCCATTTGCGGTACTGACCCGTCAGATCCTCAAACCACAGCCGCAGTTCCTCCAGATCAAATTCCCGGCGAAACCTGCGCACTTCCTCCGTATCCAGATTCGCATACGTCATCTGAACGCCTATGCGCTCAAGCCCCTGTTCTTCTCCATATAAATACGCGTAGCACTTCGCCTGAGCCAGATGTACCGGCACGGCCTCCTCAAGCCTGCTCAGATCCCGGAATACTCCTTTGATCTCGTCGATCCACACACTCTCTTTTTCTGTAAAAATGCCGTCGGCACGGCCTTCCACAGAAAGCAGAAACGTATCGCAGTCGATCTCTCTTTTTAAGGGAACCTCCGCCCGGTAAGCAGCGCCCATCTGCCCCTGAATCTTCCGGTGAAGGCGGCTGCCCATCTGCATCGCCTCTTTTTCCGCCAGCGTACCGCGCCGGTTGTCGATATCGCCGCTTCGCAGAATAAATTCCACAAGATTGCGGACGGAAATCCGAATCGTTTCCACTGCCGCCTCTCACCTCCCGCTATATGCTAAGTATAATGTATCATATCACAAAACATCCGCTGTAGCCACACTACAGCGGATGTTTTCTTTCCATTATTTTCTTTTCATGACCGAATCCTGCGGCCATATTCCATTATTTTTCAGCAGCACATGAAGCGCTTTTCCTTCTTAAGCTGCCGAATATTTATTAAGAATATTTTCAAACTGAGCGTCCTGTCCGCCGTATTTTACCGTTAGCACCTGAGAAAGATCAAGGCTTAACACGCCCATGATCGATTTTGCGTCAATGCTGATGCGATTATAAAATACATCAATGTCAAAATCGCATTTTCCGGCTACGGACACAAATTCCTTTACATCTGTAATCTGGTTTAATTTGATTTTTCTTACTGACATTACAAACACCTCTCTTAATTTCTCCTTTTCGTGCTACAGTATGTCACAAAACCCAAATTTTGTCAACTATTTTTGGAATCGTTACCAGCTCTTTTTTTTATGATTTAGTTACAAAATTTTTATATTTTTTTAAACTTTTTTCAATTAACGCGTCGCATGGTTGCATTTTATGATAATTTATGCTATATTTCGTAAGAACACATGGTAAAAGACAATGAGGTCTGGCATGAAATCCCAGAGTCTATGATTTTGGGATTTTTCAGTTGGGAGAATAGATATGTCACTGGAACTTACACGGGATGAAATTTTAGAAAAGCTGCTGAACGCTTACGCCGGTTTCTTCGACATCGAGAAGGCCGACCCCCAGGAAGCCCCGCTGGCCGCCCGCTGTCATTTTCATGTACGCTCGGCAAAATACGTTCTTCTGAAAAAAGCCGAACTGTGGAGCGCAAACTCAAACGAACACGTTTATATTTTCTCTGTGCCCAAGCTTACGGAAGAAATTTACCGCGCCTGTGAGAAAACCGCATACGATCAGGGCATGGCGCTGATTGAGCCAAAATCCGGTCATATGTATACATATATTACCGCTGTTTTTATCTGCGAAACCTGCACGCCGGAAGCGAAAAAGCTTCTGAAATCATGCAGGCTGTACAAAAGTTTTCATTTTTCGCTGCATGGATGGATGGATTTCCATACTGTACTTATCGCCCGGGACGAGGAGAAATTTCTCACCAACCGCAGCGGTAAGTCAAACGCGAAATTAATGAAAAATATATTCATGAAGAAAAAGAAAGAGAAAAGGAGTGTGTGATTCATGAATGCAGCATTATTACTAATTGTAGGTATCATCGTGCTGGTAATCGGCTACGTTACCTACGGCAAATGGCTGGCAGACCAGTGGGGCGTTGACGAAAGCAAAGTGACGCCTGCCCATGAGCTGGAGGACGGCAACGACTACGTTCCGGCAAAGGCACCTGTTCTGATGGGCCATCACTTTTCTTCAATTGCAGGCGCAGGCCCGATTAACGGCCCGATTCAGGCCGCAGTATTCGGATGGGTTCCGGTTATGCTCTGGGTTCTGATCGGAGGTATTTTCTTCGGCGCTGTTCATGACTTTGGCGCGCTGTTCGCATCTGTAAGAAACAAAGGACAGTCCATCGGCGAAGTTATCGCAACAAGTATCGGCACCAGAGCAAAGAAGCTGTTTATCATCTTCTCATATCTGACCTTGATTCTGGTTGTGGCCGCATTTGCTTCTATCGTTGCAAATACATTTAAGGCTACTTATGATGAAGCCGGTGCGCTGGATATGGTGGCAAGCGCTGCAAACGCGCGTACAGCCATGATCTCCATTCTGTTTATCGTAATCGCTATTATCTTCGGCGTTATGGTTTACAGAAGAAACGCTTCACTGATTGTTTCTACCGTTATCGGCGTTGTCGCTATTGTTGCATGTATGGCCATCGGCTATAACTGGCATCCGATCTACTTAAACGGCAGCACCTGGATGATTATCGTAGGTATTTATATCGCAATCGCATCCGTTACGCCGGTGTGGATCCTTCTGCAGCCCCGTGACTACCTGAGTTCTTTCCTGCTTTACGGCATGATGATTATCGCTGTGGTAGGTATCGTAGGCGCTCATCCTTCTCTGGAGATCCCTGCTTTCACGGGATTTGTGGACACGGCTGAATACGGCGTAGGCAGCTCTCTGGGCAGCCTGTTCCCGGCACTGTTTGTCACCATCGCCTGCGGCGCCATCTCCGGTTTCCACTCATTGGTTGGTTCCGGTACAACGGCAAAACAGCTCGACAAAGAAAGCGACGCCCGTCCGATCGCATACGGCGGTATGCTGATTGAATGTGCGCTGGCACTGATTTCCCTGTGTGCCGTAGGTTACATCTGGAAAGAATATGTTCCGGGCGGCATTACCACCCCGACGGCAGTATTTGCAACGGGTATCTCCCGCATGTGCGCTACGATCCCGTTCCTGGCAGGCGCTGAGAACGTAATCTACTCCATGCTGATCCTGGCGGTATCTGCGTTCTGCCTGACTTCTCTGGATACGGCAACCCGTCTGGCACGTTACATGTTCCAGGAATTCTGGCTGGAGCCGGGACAGACCTATAAAGACGCAACAGGCTTTAAAAAGGTTCTGACAAACCCGTATGTGGCAACCGCTATCACGGTTGTGCTGGGTGTTGCTCTTGGTATGACAGGATATGCAAAAATCTGGGCACTGTTTGGAGCCGCAAACCAGCTGCTGGCTGCTCTCGGCCTTCTGGCTGTTGCAGCATGGCTTGGCAAAATGGGCAAGAACAACAAGATGTTCCTGTTCCCGATGGCTTTCATGCTGGTAGTTACCATCGTATCCCTGATCCAGACCATCATCACGAACGTGACAAACGCTGTGGATATGTGGAACTGGATTCGTGCAGGCCTTGGTACTCTGCTTGTTATTCTGGCTGTTGTACTCGCCGTGGAAGGCGTTAAGACAATCACCGGACAGGCAAAGAAGGCATAAAAGTACTTCAGTAAAAATTGGCTCCGGCTGCAATAGCCGGAGCTTTTATCTTTTTTTCTTCTGCGTATAATAATTTCTGTTGCCGCACAAAAAGCTTTATTTATGGAGGATAAGACATGGCCTGGGAATTTACATTTTTAGATATGCTGCAGGGACTTCACACGCCGCCGGCTGATCTTTTTTTCAGCACAATTACCCATCTGGGGGACGGCGGCCTGTTTTGGATTGCCCTGGGGCTTATTCTGCTCTGTTTTAAAAAGACGCGCCGCTGGGGCGTCTGTGTGCTGACGGGACTGCTGTTCGGCGCTTTGATTACCAACGTGGCGCTGAAGCCTCTTGTCGCCAGGGAACGGCCCTGCTGGATCAATGATACCGTGCAGCTTCTGATCGCCAATCCCACAGATTTTTCATTTCCCTCAGGCCATTCCCAGGCCTCCTTTGTATCGGCTACCGCTATTTTTATGAATGACCGGAAGTGGGGAACAGCGGCATACGTTCTCGCCGCGCTGATTGCCTTCTCCCGCCTCTATCTGTACGTCCATTTTCCCACGGACGTGCTGGTCGGCGCAGTGATCGGCATCGCCGCGGGAATACTTACAGAACGGGCCATCCGAAAGTGGATGCCAAAAGGCGGCGCTGCCGCCTGAATGTTTCAGTCCTCCTTCTTATCCCATTCTTCATAGCTCTTTTTCCATTTTTCTGCCTCGTCGGCGTCCTGGGGCACACCCATGCCGCCGGCATAACATTTCTCCAAATACAGCCTACCCGGACCGTAATTCTGCTTTGCAGCCCTGCGGTACCAGTAAACCGCCTCTTTGCTGTCGCGCTTCGGGTTTCCTGAAACACCACGGCTGTAACATTCTGCCAGCTCTATCTGACTGATCATATCATCCTGCTTTGCGGATTTGATATACAGGCGCACCGCTTCCTGCATATTTTGTTCCACGCCCTCCCCATCCCGATAACACCGCGCCAGGGAGCCCTGTCCGGCAGGATCGCCCTGCTCTGCAGACTTTTGATACCACCAGACAGCTTTTTTCCGGTTCACTTTCACGCCATCGCCAAAATAATAGCAATTTCCAAGAGACCATTGTCCCTTTGCATCTCCAAGCTTTGCCGCTTTCCGGTACCACTTAACCGCTTCTTTGTAATCCTTTTGTACGCCTTCCCCTTCCTCATAACAATTTCCGAGCCAGACCTTCGCGGCTGTACTTCCCTTTCGCGATTCCCTGCGAAGCCACGCTGCCTTTTCTTCATCCGAGTCCCACTCCATATCCCGTATTCGTTCCCACTCTGATTTTTCTTTTACGCCAACGCTTTCCATATTCTCCCTCCATTTCGCAGCAATTTCTCGCGCGCGCTGCTGCGCGCCCCGCGCGGCGCCAAGCCGCTCTTATAAGATTCTGACAATCCGCTCATACAGGATCTCCTCACTGGGAGAAACGCTCCTGTCACAGTGCAGATGGCCGCAAAACCATTTCCGATAGGCGGCCTTCTGTTTGATTTCTTCAAGATATTCTGTCAGAATGTCTCTCTTACCGTCTCCCTCCCCCACAAGCCTCAGTACACTGTCGGACGGTGAGTGAGTTACGATAAAGTCTACCTGATTTCCACAGGTCTCAAGGTTATTCCGGCCCCGCTCCATTTCTTCCTGACTGGGAAGCTCCTCCGACCACCAGGTCTGCCCGATCACGCGGTAGTATTTATCACAGCGCTTTCGAAAGCTTTTTATTTTCCCTGCATCCTTCTCTGGGTCCAGCAGCCCGTCTGGCATATCGTGGGAGGAAGCGCCGCCAAAGGCAAAGATGCGCTTTTTGCTGATTTCAAAGATCTCGCCCCGCATCAAATGAAGCACAGAGGGGCGTATCTCATGGACTGACCCTCCCCTCCATTTCCTGACCGGATACTCCTTTAAGCGGGCGAAACATTCATGATTTCCATCCACAAAAACTGTCGTAAACGTCTTTTGCTCCAGCCAGTCAAGCCAGTGCCGCTCGAAGGGGCTTTCTCCCCTGTAGTCCCACACCAGGCCAAAATCTCCGCAGATAATCACAACATCTTCTTTCGTCAGACTTTTCTGTTCAGGAAAAGCGGTTGTATTCAAGCGGTTCATTTCTCCATGGGTATCTCCGGTAATATAAATCATTCGCCTCACCTCCAGGCATGCCAAAAAGCATAGTTCTATAAAAAGTATACCACCAATATCCGATACGGCAACCCCGACTGCGCCGAATCCGGATTCCTCCGCCAAAAGATCCCTCTCAGGCGTCTTCCGCCAAAAGAAACCCTGTCAGCCCTCCCACGTGATTTTCTGCCGGCTGATACGCAAAACAGAAGTTTTGCCACTCTGTCTTCGTCTGCTCCATCCACAGCATTTCCCAGAACAGTTCCGGCATAAGGTAGCCCGCAGAATCTTTGTATTCCAGACCACTCATACTGCTGATCATCTCCTCAAGCGCGTCGGAACTCAGTCCGTATTCCGTATAAAATCCCAGCATTGCGATAGAAACCATCGATTCAAAATCTTCCTCTCCCTCAAATACCGCCAACTGTTTTGGCTTCCAGCAGGTCACAAAATAATGCTTTTCTTTTTCAAGCGGAAGATTAAGATACAATTCCAGACCGCCGTTTTCATCGGCTTCCCATACTGGTTCCAGATAAATTTTCTTTTCGTCCATCGCAAAATTCATGAAAAACCTCCCAGGGCCGCTTTCACTTCCTGAATTGGAACATATTTTTCTCCCAGACCGCTCTGGTGAAGCTCCTTCATTAATCCGTACAGTCTGCGTCTTCTTTCCTCCGTAATGCTCCCGTCCGTCTTCTGCTCAATCGCAATCTGATGTATCTCGCTGATTACCGGATAACAGCAAAAATAACTTTTCAGATCCTGGGGCGCAATCATCTCCAAATAATCCTTTACATATTTTTTGTAATACTCGCCCGTGGCCGTCTCAGAAATGCCGTTTTCCGAAAGCCAGAGCCGGATGCCCTGTTCAAGCCTTTCCTGCTCCGCCGCTGCATCTGCCCAGTACCCCTTTTGTTCCATATAGTCCAATACAAATTCTATCATGCTCTGCCTCCCTCCTCGTACATTTTCGCCAGTATCGTCTGAGCCTCCTTCATGGCCTCGACACGCTCATTCTGATCTTTTGAGAGCGTTCTGTCAAGACATTCCCGCAGGGATTCATACCCTTTTTCTCCTGCAAGAGAATTTACTTTTGCCTCAAGCTCCTGTATGTTTCCTCCGTAATAGGCTTCTTTTACGGTGTCCTGGCCGACGATCGACTCTAATTGCGCGCATATTTCCGTGGCGTGGGGATAGATTCCCTGCTGCCGCGCCGTCTCTCCCTTTTCAGGATCTATTTCAGCAAGCTGCTGATTTGTGTACATTGTGGTAATTCCTTCGTTCAGCCCGCGCCCTTTTTCAGAATAATCGAAATTCTCTCCTGTTCTTGTGGAATGAAACCAGCTGGACTGGCGAGTTCCCACCGTATGATGCACCGTATATCCTCCCTTTTCAGGCTGCGGGACAATAATTTCTCTGTTTTTGCTGGCAAAATGGTTTGTCTCATGTTTTGTTGAGCGCTCCATCTGCTGCTGGTCTATGGCGGATACCTCAATACTGCTTTTGCCCTCCCAAAAGCTGTAGCTGCCCCCTTTTCTGCTGCAGGGATTATGCTCTATAGCCCTCACCCTGTCGGCTCCCCGGGCTACCCTTTCCCGGTCCGCCTCGGACATATACTGTCCGTTCATCGCAAGAATCTGCGCGATTGACTGCTGATGATAAGATTCCACGCTCCTCTGCGCCTGCTCCAATGTATCCGGCGTCTCCAGTATCTGGTTCATCCCATGGTTCGTTTCATAAGAGTTTACGGAAATCTCGCTGCCGCGGGACGACGAAAATTCCATATCAGAGCGTCCGGCCGTCTCAAATCCCCCGGCGCGCCCCGATACTGCCGCCGTGCCCAACGCAATTCCTTCTGTCGGTCCTCCCGGCGCCATTCCTTCTGCCGATACTCCCGACGACACTCCTTCTGCCGACGTTCCTGCTGTCAACGTTTCCGGCGCCGGTGCTTCTATATTGTCCGCCTCTGAGGAAGCCGCCGTTTCAGACACTTCTCCGTCCTCTGCGCCGATCCCGATGCCGTCATCATAATCTCCGCCCGTTTCACCCATCATGCACCCCTCCTTACATATTCTGAATATGCGTTTACAATCACTCTGCCGTCCTGAAATGACAAGTTTCCATATTGACGCAGAATTTCTCCCAGCAGACACACCTTTGTCCCGGCGGAGGCTATCACATTGAGATCCAAAAGCATTCTCTCAATATTGGCCGCAAGTTTTTTTACATTATAAGGGTTACTCTGTATTTTTGCCAGATGGTATGTCACCTTCTCCCTGTCCATTCCATGGATCAAGTTGCAGACTGCCTCCCTTCTGCACCGGAAGCGGCTACAGCAGATATGGCACGCTGCATTGTTCGCCCCGGCTTCCTGCAGCTTCCTAATCTGCGCATGCTGCACGCCATAAGTACCTCCGATTCCAATAATACATTCCCCAACGGAAAATTCCCGTATCTTTTCTGTCTGAAATTCTGAAAGACCCATTGCTTTTCCAATCAGTTCTCTGTCCTCCGCCGCGCCCAGCGAGTGGGCAATCTTTACCGCCGTATTCGCCATCACTGCCTCGGACATAATGCTCGGTCTCTGATCGCAGAGAATCATTCCTGTTCCCGAACTCCTGATCTCGGCAAGCATTTTTTCAAAATACTGGTTATTCAGCGCCCGCCCGCTCTCCTCGTTCCAGGTTCTGCGAAATACATTGTGGGCTTCTTCCACCACAATCACCCGCTTCAGCGAATGTTCCTCCGGAAGTCTTGCCAGATAGCTGTGCAGCTGAAACATCAGAATGTTCGTCAGAAATTCTGCCGCACCGCTGGAAAAATCTGCAAGCTCAATTACAGAAGGACACGCAAGAATATCCTTTGCCGTCATCCCAAAGGCATGGTTTACCATTCTTCCCAGAGCTCCGGAGGCAAGATTTTCTGTGCGCAGGGTCAGCGCCGCCTGCAGATTTTTCCTTACCTCCGGCCCGTACCTTGCATGACGCTCTATGTATTCCGGTATGTTTTTTAATGCGTCCGCAAAGACGGGAAAGGGATGGTTTTTATCGTGATACGCCATCATTCCATATTCCCAGCCGGCTTTTTCATAAGTCTGCTTCAAAAGTCCTTCCAGCGCTTCGGGAATCGGATGTTCGCCGCCATGGGAGGCGACGACAGCCCGGACTACCGCGTCCACCTGATTTTCAATCAGCACTCCTTCTTCCGGCTGCAGGGGATTTATCATGAGCTTCAGACCGTCCGTACCGGGCGTATAAATCTTAAGTTCCGGAACCTGCGGCATCAGCCCGATATACTCTTTTTTTGCGGCCTCGATCACAGTAAAGGGAATCCCCTGATCGTTAAGCTCTTTCAGAATACGTTTTACGGTGGTTGTCTTTCCATTGTTCGGTGCTCCGCATACAAAAGCATGCGCCAGTATTGCTCTGTATGGAACCGCTGCCTCCCATCCGGCGTTTTTTACTTTTCCTATGCTGACGCCGGGTGAGACTTCCTGCCTTGTCAGAGGGAAATCCTCCGCAGCATTTTCGTCGACGCGATAATTCTTTACATAAAATCCCTTGTATGAGTGTATCGGAGGGGTGCAAAAACCTGCGGCTCCCTGAGCCGTCTGCCCCGTGGTCAGATACTGCCTGCCGCCGTCAAGCTCTATACAGGGAATCGCCAGACATTCCCGCCATCCGGCATGGCGTCCTTCTATATCAAAACACCTGGCCGGTTCAAAGCCCCGGGAAGATTCACCGGTGCGGTTCATGCAGGAGATCAGCAGGGATTTAAGTCTTTGGTACTTGTGGGCGTCAGAGGCGCCAAAGCGCACCGCGCATCGCGCAAACCCACCTGCCATATTTTCCGCAAGATACTCATTTTCTTCTTTCAGAATGGAAATCGCCCGGACTACCGCCGGAATCTGTACCTCCTCCACCCGTTTGCTCGCGTTTCCGTAAGTACGCCGGAAGGATTTATAGTCGTTTAAATAGGAAAGTATGCTTTCATTTTCCGCAATTCTTTCAGGAATATCTTCCTCCGGAACCGGTATGCTGATGCATGCCGCATAAAAATCCTGTATTCCGGCACTGGCGATAACATCAGAACTATGCTCCGACGTTATCGTGCCAAGCAAAAGCCCATTATACGGGTACGCCGCTCCCTCCCAGCCCGTGTAAGTTCCCTCGCACTCCGGAAGGGCTCTTTTAAAGAACATTTCCGCGCCGTCGCTTCTTCCCGAGCCATAAAATACATCCAGATTTCCGTCCCTTGCGGCAATCACAAAAGCAAGACTGTTTCCATGAGCTTCGGAGCTTCTGATCCATTCATACACTGCCTCTTTTGCCGCCTGCCTGGCGGGCTCCTCCCCGGACTTCATCCGAAAACCGCCCAGACGATACCAGTCTGAAACAGCCGGAACGTATGAATAGCCATCCAGACGTATGCTGCCCGCCCTCTGGGACAGAAACTGATTTCTGTTGAGCATTACTATGTTTTCTGCAATCTTCTGTGCTTTCAAAAAGTTCTGCCGGTAAATATCCATTGTTTACCTCCTTCTTCGCCGCGGAAAAAAGACACTTCGCAGTACATACCAGATAGCTCCGATGATGATGACCGAAGGCATCAGCGCCGCCGCCAACGCCATAACCCCGGCAGCAATCGCGCCAGTTTGAAAAAGCGCCGTCAGCTGACAGATCATGGCAATCACTGCAAATGCGATCAGTAATATAAATCCCCGGAGCAAACCCGCTGGAATCTGAAATCCCGGAAATACCCTTGAGGAAGTCGTCTCATTATAGATTGATCTGACAACCCTTCTGTTTCCCAGATCTTTTGCCCTGATTACCACCTCATCCCCCACCTGGAATCTTCCGAGATAGCTTCCATACAGGCAGAAATCCATTACCTCAGCAGCAAAGCCATCCGTGATATTCTCCACTCTTATGGTATATTCCACAGACTGGTGGGCAAGTTGATAGGGCTCGCCCCGGAAAATGGTGTTGAACATCTTATGCCTGTTGGAATAAAAGAGCTCCTGATGATCGATCTCCACAATTCTTCCGTGACATTCAATGCCTCCAAAACAGCTTCGCACAAACTCTGCCGTACCATGCTGCATCTGAGGAAGTCTTGCTCTGCCTGTATCACGGATTCCCTGCTCCGCCGCATTCTGCGCGGTGTCAACAAGCCTGCCGCGGCAAAAAGGACATACGACTTTGTCATCTCCATACAGGAAAAACGTCTCACAATCCGGATTTGGACATTTTTTCAATCTTACCACCTCTGATCTTCAAACTTTATCCCCGTTGATATGTATTCCAGCTCTCGGTCTGCCCATCTCTTACTTACAATCTGAGCGTCCTTAAGCGTCTCCGGCTGAGGATCGTAGCAGACCCAGTACATATTCTCACTGTGATAGCGATGCGTGAAATGAAGATTGGGATCCCGTCCATTCAAATTGGGCATCCTCTGAATATAGGCAAGCCACTTGCCTCCAACCTTCTTATATTTAAACTGAAACCATTTATCCTTGCTTTGATGCCGGTCGTTTGCAAAATAATTTACAGGTCCAAATTCGGTCCGCTCGCCGGAAAGTGTTCTCTGAGCTTCGTTCCTGCCGGAAAGCGTTCTCTGAACCTGGTTCCGTCCGGAGACTGCCCTGACGCGCTGCCGGCTGCTTCTGCACTCATGGGAAATCTGAACACAAATTTTGACAGCCGCCGCTATCACTATCACAAACAGAATGATTCCTATCCATACATACCTTTCGTTCATAATAAATTCTCCCTTCATCATTACCCATGCCTCCCGTCCTCTGACGGGCAGAAGCCTTTAATAAAGAATCCACAGACTTTTCAGAAATTCCTTCAAATCATTAAAATCAAGAAATATGATTCTGCCCGCCGCCAGCCACTGCCTGAACAGTACCAGCGCAGTCCCGCCCAGTGTCTTAGAGCAGACAATCCCATTGTCGATTAAAAGCGTATATGCATCCATGTCCTTTTCAAAGGCGATACTGCACATCTGCCTGCTGCAGCAGGAGGGAAGCTTGCATTTATGATATACATGGCATTTTTCATCCTGAAGGGATTTTTTCAGGTTTGCAAACTGCTCGTCCGTTCCGTCTATAAATTCTCTCATCTCGCACCTCCTCTGGCAGCGTGATCTTTAAGGCTATACCTTCCTGGTGTCCGGCCACTTATTTTTCAGCAGTGTCAAATCGCCTGTACCGCCGCATAATCTGCATGTTTCGGCGCCGTATTCCGGGGAATCCGGATGCTGTGGAATCCACAGTGTCTCGTCCATAAATGTGTATTTTGAAACTTTCGGATCCGCAAACACCCTGTCAAACAGTCCAATTGCCAGCTCGGAAGTTCCAAGATAAGGCGTCAGGCGAATCCACGCAAAATTTCTGTCCTTGATTTCATCCAGCATCCTATCATAAGGACTGCCCGGCGCTTCCTTGTACATCAGAATCATCAGCGCAATGTATCCAATCAGTGTGTTAAGCCTCTCTGTGGCAAAGGTAGGACATCCTGCGGAAGTCACGTCGTTGATATAGCCATTTTCATTTGCCTCGAAGCGCGGTTTCAAAAGGCAGCGCGGACAGCTCTTTGTCACTCCCGGATAGGTAAAAATCACCTCCGCCCCAAGTCCCTGCCTGTACATGCCTGCTCCGATATAGGGAATCCCATACTTCAGGCTTAAAAGGGAGCTGCGCTTATTCGCTTCAAAGCTGTCTGTGCATCCGTAAATCAGGTAATCCGTGGGCTTTTTGCCGGGAAACGCTTTCAAAATATTTTCAAATTCTTCATCTGACATATTATCGTCCAGAAACCGGTTTATGCGCAGTACTCTGGCACGCGGATTGATATCGGTAATTCTCCGGGCAATTGCGTCTGCCTTATACATTCCCATCTCGGAAATGAACACTCCCTGCGTTGCAATGTTGGAAGGCGCAATCCTGTCGCCGTCGATCAGGATATAATTTCGGAACCCATTTCTCGCCAGATTTTCCGCAATGGTCCTTGCTCCGCCGACACCGAAGATCACATTCACCTTATCCAGCACATGTTCCGGATATACACCCCTGATTCTCTGAAAATAATCCGGCGCCGGTGTTCCTGCCGCTGTCGCCGTCGGCTTCAGTACCGTCGTTTCTGCCGCCGCCACCTTTGGCGCCGCTGTTTCTTCTGCCACTTCCGCCGACTTCGGCGCCGCTGCTTCTGCTGCCACTTCCACCGGCTTCGGCGTTGCTGTTTTCACCGCTGCCACCTTTGGCGCTGCCGTCCTTTCGTCATCCTGGCCGTTTACGCGCCGGTAATAAGCTTCCAGCTCTGCAATAGAATAATTTTCTTCCCATGGCTTAAACTGCGGCATTTCATACCCATCTTTCTGCGCCTGCAGTACGTAGTCCAAATTCACGTTAAGGACGCTTCCGTATCTCCTCACGACAAAGAAATACATGGTAAACAGTCCTTTCCGGTGGCTCATGATGATCGGCATATAGAAAAAGTCATTCCGGAAAAATTTCATCAGCGCATATGCCGTGGCAATATCGTCATAAGAAGGGCGTCTATAAGTCAGAGGATGCGAATGGACGAAGCCAACGCTTTGTATTCCCCGGGCTTTCCACTGCCTGAATACCGCAGTCATGGACTCTGCGTCATAAGAATAAGAAGCGCTCGTATTTTTCGATTTTTCATCGAAGCACCATGTATCTACTACCTCCAAAGCGCCGCTGCAGGCTAACATTCCTCCTGTCTCCGCAGGATACCGGCCGACGGTTACGCGAAATTCCTTAAGAACATTTTCTGCAAACTGTATCGCTGTGGTGTCCGTCTTCTTACATGCCCCATCTTCACGGTACATTCTGTTTTCATGACATGTGCCGCCTCCATGGTACATTCTGTTTTCATGGCATGTGCCGTCTCCATGATATGGCCTGGCTGCCATACGCCTCTTTCTCGTTCCTCCTGTTCTTATTCGTCTCATTATGCTCCCCCTTTCCATACGCCAATCTGCCGCACTGCCATCCGGACAGTGTATGTCCGGCGCGCTGTCCTTAGGTTGATATATATCCACACCTGTCGTCTTCCCGATGTTCTCTATCATCTGCATAATTTTACTCATTTTCCCCTCCTCTATGAAACCTGAAACTCAATGCTGTCCACTGTCCCGTAAACAGTTACCTTTTTTCCCCTTACCAAATCGGGCTGTCTGGTTTTCAGCATCTTTTTTCCGATTGCGCGGGTCACATAGTTGCCTAACTCGGAAGCGCCATATTTCGTTTTATATTTCAGGAAATCGGCCATAAGACGCTCGTCGATCTTAATCAGTTCCGCATCCATATCCGCCAGCGCCTTCCTGGCAAATTTGATGATAACGTCTACTCTGGCGTCCTCAGAAAGCGGCACAAACACTATAAAATCCTGAATCCTCCGGCTGATTTCCGAACGCCCGCAGTGTTTCGTAAACGCATCCTTGCACAATTCGGACCGTTCAAACTCCGAAGCTATACGGTAGTTTTCCATATCAATTGGTATATTAGAAGTAAAAAGCAGAATACAGTGATTCAAATCAATTGCCGGCGAATTGTCCGCCATGCCGAGAAAACCCGTATCCATAGCCTCCATAAGAGCCACGAGCAATTTTTCATGAGCCTTCTCAATCTCATTAATCAAAATGACGTGATACTGATTTTTCCGCACCGGCTCCAGAACGGTCGTCTGCCCATAACCAGTGTAGCCAGGAGGCGCTCCGAGCACTTTCTGTACCATATGTTCCTGGGTATATTCGTTCGCGGAAATCTCGATAAACCCATACCGGTTTCCATAAAGTTCAGACAGAACTTCCGCCAAAGCTCTCCCTACGGTGGATTTTCCGGTAGCCGGCGGCCCGAGAAACGCCATGACAAGAAGCTTGTCTTTCTTTTGCATCCGGTTGATCACAATGGCGTCGGAGAGTGTATCTATGGCCGCGTCCTGACCGTAGACCTCCTGTTTGATCGGAGCGGCAATCTCATCCGGCCAGACAATTTTCCTAACACTCTGTTCTTCCTTAATCGCCCGCAGTTTATCACGGTCTATCACGGGCTTTTCTTCACGCCGTTTGTTCTTTGTTTCACCGCCCGTCTGCTGACGGCTGTTCTGTGTCTCATCGCCCGTCTGCTGACGGCT